>JALVBA010000182.1 GCA_027010905.1 Marinilabiliaceae bacterium | reverse complement strand
AGATTACAGATAATATGTTAGATGATAGCATTTATATTTTAAAAGAGTTTGATCCGGCTAATATTTCAAAGAAGATAGCATTTAGTAAACTCTAGTAGAGCCATCATAGAAACATACCTCCCGTGCCTTTGTGTCTTTATGCCTCTGTGTTAGTTTTTCACCTCCTAAGCAGTAAGACACCAAAAAGACACCGGATAAACAACAAGAGATGAAAAACCCAAATCACCAAATCTTCAAATTAACAAATCACCACATCATTACTCAGTAACAACCCCAATCTCAGCAGCACCTAACCGCTTAACACCATCTACTTCCGACAATGCCTGAAGTTTGATATACCTCCCTGTAACCGGTTCGAACTCCTTTTTCTGCCAAACCGTACTGCTTTTTATATTTGAGAACTCACCTTCTGACACCGGCCTTCCCCAATCCTTTCCATTCATACTTACGTAGAAACCATACTCCTTAACCACGCCTGATGACCAACGACTCTGGTCGGGCAGGTAGGTAAATCCGGCGATATTCAGTATCTCCCCCAAATCAATAACAATATCGATGGGGAATTTATCACCATTAACGTGATAACTCGATTGCGGATTTCCATCGATGGCTCTGTTACTCCTTTTACCACCTTTACGAACCCTCCACTTATCTTTACTCACATCATATTCAACAGTGGCTACAGGACTATATTTACCTGATGATTTATCTCTTATTACAGCTTTCACCGTACCTTTACCTTTTAAGATGAAAGGTTCAGAGTAGAGCACCCCATGCTTAACCGCATCCTTGCCAGTAACAGTGTATAGCAGATCAGCCGATTCACCAAAAGCTTTTATAAATACCACACCTCGCTTATTTCTTGAAATCAGAGGCTCAACCATTACAGCAGGTGCATGGTATAATTCAATGTTTGAAATAAGAGGGCAAGCCTTCGATTTCATTATGGTAAAGCGTACCTTTTCAGCTTCAACAGGCTCAAATCTTAAAATCCGTTTATACCCTATCGTTGTCTCCTTTGCAATCATTCTCCACCGTCCATCCACAAAAGCCTCAATAGTAAACTCCTGAACTCTTTGCCCTAATGGAATATACTCCTGAACCAGAAAACGATTTATCACCTTTGGCTCATCAAGCTCAATAACAACACTTCCTGAAGTGATACTGTCGGGAGTTGACCAATAACTATCTCTGTTTCCATCGTTAAGGTTTCCGGTTCCATAGCCTCTGCCGCGATCAACAGACGCCGTAATTGTTGCATCTTTAGCCATATCTGTTTTAAAATCTTTATTCAGCTGATTTGCCATGGACATTACTGCTGCAACATCATTTTCATGAATATGGCCTCGTCTGTCGACAGGGAAATTAAGAAGCATTGTTCCGTTACGACCAACCGAATGGTAATAGATATCAAGAAGTTGTGGTAATGATTTTACCTTATGATCTTCGGAAGCGTGGTAATACCACCCCGGACGAATAGAGACGTCAACCTCGGCAGGCACCCAGTGCGTACCATCTTCATGGCCTGAGGTTAACTCTTTGTATTTAGGCCATCCCGGATAAACCCCATCACGACGAAGAAGGCTCCAGTTTGTTTTATTGGCGAATCCCTGTTCATTTCCCACCCATCGTACGTCAGGGCCACCATCACCAAAGATATTTGCTTTTGGTTGAAGCTCACGAATTATCTTATACGTGTTTGGCCAATCGTAATAGTTCCTACGGTCAACCTCACGTTTTTCATTTGCTCCTCCGTAATATCCTGTTCCACCATTTGCACCATCAAACCACACTTCAAAGATATCTCCGTAGTTAGTTAATAACTCACGTAACTGATCCCGAAAAACATCAATATACTCAGGTGTTCCGTATTTTGCATTGTTCCTGTCCCATGGAGAGAGGTAGATCCCGAATTTCAGACCATACTTCTTACAGGCATCAGACAGCTCTTTTACCACATCACCCTTACCATCCTTCCATTTTGAATACTTTACCGAATGCTTTGTTGTTTCAGTGGGCCAGAGGCAGAAGCCATCGTGATGTTTGGCAGTAATGATAACACCTTTTATTCCGGCATCTTTACAAGTCTTAATCCACTGCTCACAATCAAGATCGGAAGGATTAAATATATCCGGGTCTTCGCCCCCTGAACCCCACTCAATATCGGTAAAGGTATTCATGTTGAAATGAAAGAAAGCGTTGAACTCCATCTGCTGATAGTCCAGCTGACGAGCACTTGGAAGCGGCCCAAATGGTTTTGGAGGAGTAATCTCCTGACAAGCACTAAGCACAAAAAAGATTGACGCTGCAAACAGTAGTTTCATATCCATTAACAAATTAATTATGGTTCTATGTCAAACATAGTGTTTATATCTAAATAATCCTTACTTTTTTGTCTTGACACAAAAAAGTAACAAAAAAAGTCAAGGCCTCTTTCTGATTGCACTTTCCGTATGATTGAAGATTTAGTTCGTTTGGGTGATCTCCTCATATCTTCGGAGCTTCCCAATCTCCCTAAATCTTCAATCACACTCCAAGCACAATCAGAAAGAGGCCGAATAAAAACAGAATTGTCTATTTAGTGTCAACAAGAAAACTCATTGTTTGCCTTTCACCCACTACAAACGACATAAACTCTTAATTATCTATTCACACAAACAGAAAACAGTCAACGATTAACTGTTAACCGCCAACTGTTATCCCTGTAGCAAAAGAGCTATTCAGCCACAAAACCCTTTAACCCTTTAGCTAGAGCCATTATAAATTTAATTCCCATCCCTCTCGGGGCTTACGTTTTATTAAGTGTTGAGAATAACTAAGGGCTTTAACTTTAACTTTCTCTGTAACATATCTAGGATATTGTCCTGATGTGTCAAACACCACTGACTTTGGAATTACCAACTCCTCTTCGGGGGCAATATTCGTAAACTTCATATTTTCACCATCCCATTTGAGAATTCTTTTAAGATCTTTCAATCGTGCTGCTACAGTTCCCATGACAACAACTTCGTTGAACGGCCCTGCAAACTTGAAACTTGATTTTGTCTCTACACGCTCACCGGGCTTCTCTTTACAAGCTCTTATCCAATCTTTCTCATGACCACCGACATCACCGACAACTCTTCTTTCAGACCGTGGCGGTTTATATCCTTTAAACTTGGCAGATGGCAGTAATATAGGATTTTTGGCATAGGTTCCGGCAACAATCTTTCCTTTTGTGCCAATAAAGATAACTCCTCCACCTTGATCACCCATGACCTCATCATCTAGCATCTCAACAGGTCTGTCAGGCATAATACCACCATCATACCAGGTAAGTTTGACTTGAGGAAGATTTATCTTCTCAAGAGATTTTCTCTCAGGGAAATAGTATGTTATTTTTTGAGCCTCGGCAGGCGACTCTATTGTCCATCTTGAGGTACTTGCTTGTACACCATTAGGATATTCAAGTTTAAGAGCTCTTACAGCAACATCAAGAATATGGCAAGCCATATCGCCTAGAGCTCCGGTACCAAACGCCCACCAACCACGCCAGTTCCATGGGTGATACACAGGACTGTAAGGACGATTAGGAGCAGGCCCTAACCACATATCCCAATCCAACTCTTTAGGAACAGGAGGAGTCTCTGTTGGTCTGTTTTGTGCCTGTGGCCATATAGGACGGTTAGTCCATGCCTGAACCTCTTTTATATCACCAATAGCGCCATCCCAAATTGCTTCACAAACCCAAGCAGTAGTTCCGGCTGATGCACCCTGATTTCCCATCTGGGTAGCAACGGGATATTTATGAGCAGCCTGTGTAAGAAGTCTTGATTCAGAAACAGAGTGAGTAAGAGGTTTTTGTGTATAAACATGCTTACCAAGTTTCATAGCCTCGAGGGTAACAATAGTATGAGAGTGGTCAGGTGTAGCAACTATCACAGCATCAATCTGGTCACCAATCTCTTTAAACATCTCCCTGAAGTTCTGAAAAGCATAAGGCAACACTTTATCAGGATTATCTTTCTTAAATTCTGTAAGTTTCTTTCTTAGAATTCGTGTATCCACATCACACAGTGCAACAATATTCTCTTCGCTACAATTTCTTGTGTTTGAAAAGCCCATTCCTAACCCAATGGTAGCAATATTTAGCTTCCCTTTAGGGAATTCTCTTTTTTTGTTATCAATAGTAAGTAGCTCAATCTTCTCTTCTACCTCTTTCTTTTTAGCTGTACATGATGCTAAAAAAGCAGGGATTGCTGAAACAGCAGTTGCAGCAAATGTTGTGTTTTTCACAAAACTACGTCTTGGCATCCCATTCTCTGATTCTGACATTTTAAAAGATTTATTGTTTAACGACTATTTCAATTCAAAGTATAAAGAAAGAAAAAATATAATTGACCTCAAATTTAAACTATTAATTTAACGGTATTTTCATCCCAAATAGTTCACATTTGCCCCAAACACGAACCAATCTATATGAAAATTAATCTAAACAGTATCTAAGGCCTTAAGTCTTTCTATTAATGGAGGATGGGAATAGTGGAAAAACACATACCAAGGATGAGGGATAAGGTTGCTTAACGATTTCACTGAGATTGTTTTCAGTGCATTTCCTAAAGCCGCACCGCTACTTGTTTTCGCTGCAAAAGCATCAGCGGCAAACTCATTCATTCGTGAAACGGCTCCCATGATTACTCCCAGAGCAAAAGATACCGGAGTGTATAACATTCCAAACACCAGTAAGCCGATATGAAAATTAGGACTATCAACTCCAAGTGCACCCGATAGTGCAGGAGAACTGACAAAAAGACTAAAGAGATAAAACATTACACCGGCTTGCAATACTCCTAAAATTGCACCATAAAGAGTATGTTTCAGTTTATTGTGGCCGACCTCATGCGCCAGTACTGCCACAATCTCTTCAGTGGTGAGGTCATTAATTAATGTATCATACAACACTATTCGTTTCCTGCTTCCTAAGCCGCTAAAAAAAGCATTTGCTTTGGTGGAGCGTTTTGACCCATCCATCACAAAGATATTGTCGAGTTTAAACTCCACAACTTTCGAATACTCCTCGATATCACTTCGCAGCTCTCCCTCTTCAAGTGGAGCCTGCTTATTAAACAGCGGCAGAATAAGTGTTGTGTAGAACATCGACATAAAAATCATAAATGTACTTGTAACTATCCAGGCATAAATCCAAAAATCGGTTCCGGTAAGTGTGTAAAGCCACACTATGAGTGACATCAGCCCCCCTCCAATCACAGCTCCAAGAATTAATGATTTA
Organism: Marinilabiliaceae bacterium; assembly: GCA_027010905.1. GTDB lineage: Bacteria > Bacteroidota > Bacteroidia > Bacteroidales > Marinilabiliaceae > JAADEM01. Next base: position 3,264 of record JALVBA010000182.1, on the reverse strand, counting down.
AAAAGATCGAGAATGAAAATTTTAGGAGTTGTTTTATTAAATCCAAAACGCTCCTCAACAACAAATGTGCCGTAAATACTAAATGGCAAAGAGATAATTGATGAGCCTAAACCTATAACGCCAAAAAACAGAAGAGCCTGAATAATTTCATTCGATGAAATACTCATAACCCAACTGTTTAGGATGACAAATCCACCGGTAAATAGTAGAATTAAAAGTATGACTGTACTAACAGCATCTGAGAATATCCCAAACCAGAAGTTTGCCTTTTTATATCCGATATGCTTTGCATACTTTTCTGGATCATAAATACCTTCAAGCTCTTTTGGTAGTGTTTCTGTCCAGCGTGATTTATTCAAAAAATCCAAAAGCATATCAAACAGATGCTGAAAAACAAGTATTCCGATTATGATATAAAAAATTGTCTGTGAATCCATAGTTTAGTTTATAATAGCTTTAAAGTTGACTGTGGATTGTTGGGTTGGCAAATATATAAAAAATACCTGACAGCGCTTTAACCCTATCAGGTGTAATTAATAATCTCACATAACATCCATTACATTCGCAGCAGAACCACATCTTTACGATTACGGCATCTCTACGCCAATAAAATCATTTACATTAGCCATTGGAACAGTAGCTCCATATTTTGCATTAATGGCTTTAATAAATGCATTTGCTATAATGGCGTATCCTCTACCACTGGCATGAATACCATCAAGTGAAAACATTCCTCCTGTAACAAATTCGGTATTGTATCCTACTCCGTCAATAATAATTCCATGCATAAGATCGTTCATTACGCTGTTAGCATCAACAAAGGCAAGGTCGTTATCATCAGCTGCACTTTTAATTATTGCATTAAATCTATCAACAGCAGTGGTGATATTACCTATCTCTGTTATGGTTAACGACTCATTATCGGGCATAGGTGTTGCTGAGCCCCAGTGCTCATCTCCCAAAATACCTGAGAGAGCACTAAGCAGCACTTTCTCACCCTCCTTCATCTGTCTCATTCCCAAGAAAGCACCTGCATCAGCAATAACAAATGGGTTTCGTCCTTCTGCAAATTCAATCTTTGGTTTTCCATTAGCTTCTGCAGCCTGATTATATCCGGCATAGGCACTGTTTAAAAGAGTTACACGGTCGGCAGTCAACTCCAAATCGTTATATTTTATATAGCTAAAATATGGTAAAGCATCGATGCCCGGTATATTACATAGTACTCCTTTAGCACCTTTCATTGTAAGATTACTAATCAGACCGGAAATACTTGCCTTAAATATTAAATCTGGAGTTATATCATGAGAACCCAAACCACTGGCACTTCCTGTACCACCGCCAAGAGCATACCACAAAATATCATTACCTCCAATCCATAACGAAAAGAAGGTAGGGTTATTTAGCATTGCGTCACCAATAACAGTAGAGACACCGGGATTGGAGGCAAATCGGGTATAATAGGGGTTAAAATTTCCTGAACCTTGAGTTGGATCTCCAAACAAAGGGCTAAGCAGATGGAAACTTTTAGCTCCCGGCACTCCTACATTATTGAATGGCCCCTTACTATTAATCCATGTTGTGGGATCCGTAAACAGTTCAGGATTACCAGTTGTAGGCATCGGCATTAATTTTCCATGTACCACTTGCAGTTTATAACTGCCATTCAGAGATGACCCGACACTTGTTCCTGCTAGTAACATTGGTTGTTTAAAATCACCGGCACCAACAGACTTTAGTTGTGTTGCCATAATATTTGTAAATCCTGTAGTCTGGCCATAGTCACTCAGTGCACCGTCAATATATCCGGCCGAGTACGAATCACCAACCGAAACAAAAACGGAAAAATCGGCTGATCCTGCCGATGGAACAAACTCATCAACCTTTGGCTCACAGCTCCATAGAGCTAGTGTAACGAGAATCAGTAAATAATTTATATATTTTGTCTTCATAATCTATTTCAATTTCTATATGTTAAAAAGAGTAGTTCAAACCAAAACCGGGAATAACGGCATTTGTATAGTAAGTACCATAAAAATTAGCCGCCTTATATCCATCCTCACGCTTCTGCCCCTGAATATATAGGAGCGATACATCCACGCTTAGCTTATCGGTAATATACCATGAGAGACCACCCGATATTCCATACTTATTGGTTCCGGGGGTTTCAGGTGTAAGATAATCCTCGGGTATAGGAGTCTGGTCATAGTAAAATCCTGCTCTGAGGTCAATCTTAGGGCTAAGGTGATATTCGCCACCAATACGATAAACAGCAGAGTTACTGAAATTTCTTGGATTCTGTGAATCCTGCAGAGCATCGGTATTTTTCTCAAAGTCAAAGTCTAATGACTGATAGGTTGACCAGAACACATACTGGAAATCAAACCCCAAAGTTAACTTCTCATTAGGGCTCCAGCCCAAACCTACGGTCAGGTTAGCCGGTAGTGGTAGTGTAGCAGAAAAAGTATTATCTGCAGGAAAATAGGCCTGCATAGAACTTGGAACGGTAAATTCAGCATCTCCACCTTCCATATCCATATCTATTTTTGAGCGGTAATCTACTCCTACAGAAAACTTTTCACTTGCCTGAAAAAACAGACCTACGTTATAACCGAATCCCATTGTAGAGCCTGAAAGATCAACCTTTCCCTCAACTCCATCCTGACCAATTAGCGGTAGTGCTTTACCTAACTCAACGCTTCCGGGAACAATTGAAAAACCGGCTCCTAAACTTAAATTATCCAATAGTTTGTACGAGACTGTTGGTTGAATAAAGATAGCACTGAACGATATATCCTGAATCAGATAACGTCCATCCCAATCATCACCCCAAACCAGAGAGTTTCCATAAGGTGTTGTTACTCCAATACCTACAGCCAGCTTATCGTTGATTTTATGAGCTGCATAGAGGTAAAAAGGTGTACCCACCGGATTGTCGCTGTACGTTTCGTAAATTGATGGAGCCTGCTTCTGAAAAGTATTACTCGAAAAGATAGGACTTACTCCGAAGGAGAATTCCCAATTAGTCTCCATCAGGCTAAGTGCCCCCGGATTAAAATGCATACTGGATGCACCCAGACTTAAGCCTGTACCAACGTGCCCCATTCCTGTCTGACGCTGCCCCTGAAGATTAACCTGATAACCTTCGGCATGTCCGACTACTGCTAATAGAAAAAACAGACAGCCAAATAAAAGATTTTTTTTCATATGTTAAGATTTAGATTACTACCTGTTTTGCAATACAGTTGTGCTACAGGATAGAGA
>JALVBA010000181.1 GCA_027010905.1 Marinilabiliaceae bacterium | reverse complement strand
GAGTTTTAAATGTTTGCAGTGTAATGCATAATATTGCTTGAATTGTTTATTATTTGGTGTTTTCATTGGATTGAAACCTCTGTTATTTGAAGAGATCACAATTTACCTGCTTATTCCTATAAGTGGTAATTAATGAGGTTACACCCAATTAGAATGACGAACGGCTTTTCTCCGCGATAGCGGTTCGTCCAAGTGTGCCACGAACAAACCCGAAAGGGTTTGGAGCTGTATATAAGATGAAGGCAGGCCCTTCGAAATCGGTTTTCGGAAGCAGATTTCAAACCACTTAATGCTGCTGTGATAAAGAGTCATGGTAGTGAGCGATTAAGAAAAGGCATTGCTAAAATGTCAGGTGAGTATTAAAGAGGCGAACGCAAGTGAACCATTGATGAGGTATCGAAAAACCGACTGATGTTGTCAAAACTGAGGAGCTTGGACATTCTCAGGATGAGCAGGGTAGTTATCCGATTACTGACCTTGTGGCAACCGGTATAGAGATGGCGCGAACTTAATACAGGCTTATATATAGAACGTGGGAACCTGTCGTTTTGGTGTTAAGGGGAGAAACTCGAAAGAGGAAGAGTACCCAAAACAAAGCACAGGGGCGGATTGTCTCGTAGTAGTGTTGAAGGTTCTGTAACGGGATTGGAGCGAAGGGGATGAATCATTCAGTTTTTACTAATATGACAACGGACATACTGTCCGGAGGAACCTGTTGAGTAAAACAAAGTCATTTATTATTTCAAAACAAGCTGTCTGGGATAGTTACCTTAAAGTAAAAAGTAACCGAGGTGCCGCCGGAATTGATCGCTGTTCGATTGAAGAATTTGAAAGTGATCTGAAAAATAATCTATATAAAATATGGAACCGGATGTCATCAGGAAGTTATTTTCCACCGCCTGTTATGCGAGTGGAAATACCAAAAGGTGATGGAAAGATGCGAGCGTTAGGTATACCAACCGTTGCCGACCGAATCGCACAGATGGTGGTTAAGAACCATATTGAACCAGAATTGGAAGCTGTATTTCATCCTGATTCCTATGGCTACCGACCAAAACGATCAGCGAAGCAAGCGTTATCGCGTGCTCGAAAGCGCTGCTGGCAACATGATTGGGTTATTGATATGGATATCAAAGGTTTCTTTGACAACATACCACATGCTCTAATGATGAAAGCAGTTAAAAAGCATACCAAAGAACAATGGGTGTTGCTCTATGTGGAAAGATGGTTAAAAGCTCCCGTTCAGTTAATGAACGGAGCAATTGAAGAGCGCACTATGGGCACTCCCCAGGGTGGGGTCATCAGTCCGTTGCTTGCAAACTTATTTTTACATTATGCATTCGATTATTGGATGCAGAGTAATTATCCATCCAACCCATTTGAAAGATATGCTGATGATGCCGTTGTGCATTGCAATTCGGAAGCTCAGGCAAGAGAATTAAAATCTGAAATAGCAAAGAGAATGGAACAATGTGGTTTAGAACTTCATCCGGATAAGACAAAAATTGTCTATTGTCGGGATGAAAACCGTTCTGAAGAACATGAACTTCATAGCTTTGATTTTTTGGGCTTTTGTTTTCGCCCCAGAATTTCACGCAATAAGCATGGGCGTTATTTTGTTAACTTTTCGCCAGCAATTGCACCTAAATCGAAGAAGGCGATCTTTGCAGAGATAAGAGGATGGTGTTTACACCGAAGAAGCGATCTGACAGTTAAAGAACTAGCCAATAAATTAAATCCTGTTGTTCGAGGTTGGATTGAATATTATGGTGCGTTCTTTCAATCTGAATTGTTCTTTCTGATGCATCATCTGGATAAACTCATTCTGCGATGGGTGATCAAGAAATATAAGAAGCATGGCAGTAACTTCAAGAAAGCAGAACGATGGGTGATGCGTATAAAGCGCAAAGCGCCCAATTATTTTGTCCATTGGAATTTAATTCGTGCTTGACTGAATGATAAGAGCCGTATGAGTCGAGAGGTTCACGTACGGTTCTGTGAGAGGCTTGAGGGGAGGTTCCTCTTGCCTACTCGACCAAGTCGTCCAACCCGACCTTTTTATACGCCGCTCCGCTTCGCTATGCTCTGTATAAAAAGGCCGGTTAACTCAAACGTTATGCAGGAAAAAATATGACTACCGAATGTGATAAAGTTCTAGGATTTTGGACTGTAGGTCTACAGTATTTACACATGGTTCAAGCTGTTGCCAATGAAACATGCTCTCAAGGTAACAAGCATTGCATTATTTCTGATAACCCTATTTCTAGTGAACAATATATGGAAGATACAAAATGGTCCGATCATAATCTTGTAATTCCATTGTTATTTAATTTCTATCATGGCTTAGAAGTAATAATGAAAGGTTTCTTAACTGTTAAACATCCAAATACTCGCTTTTCGCATAAACTAACAGAACTTTTAAATGAACTTAATATAGAGTAT
>JALVBA010000180.1 GCA_027010905.1 Marinilabiliaceae bacterium | reverse complement strand
TACGGCATACACGCATCACACCATGCCTATCGTATTAATTTTGTGCATGTTAAGACAATTCTAAAATAAATGTTAAAAAATCTTTCGTGAACTACGACGATATTTTGAACTTCCTGATGTACGACCATATCCCGACTGACTACAAGGCATTGCTCCTCGTTTCGACTTTTTCTTGTAACCTTGGTTAAAGCGGTACATTATTGCAAATTCGTTGGTTCCGTTACTGCTACCCGAAAGAGCGGAGAGTGTGTAATCATAACTATAAGAGAATCTAATATTACCTACTGTAATTCCAAGAATCATTATAATAGCATCGTTATTGGTAAGACCCGATGAGGCTCCGGGAATACCACGATACCATAAACCCATCTCCAGAGGATTGACATACCAATATGCACCAACATCTAACTGATTAAACTTACCCTGATTATGGTAATTCATAGCAACGGTAACACTCTGTTCGTCATGCTTTCGACCCCCCTCGCGGTATCGTATTTTATAACCACTATATACAGTAGTTTTAATTGGTAAATAAGTCTCAATATCTGTATATCCTATATCCTTTTTCACTAAATGATCAACCACAATACCAACCCAGAAGAAGTCACTATAAATCATTGCTGACGCTGTGGCATCAAACTGTTTATAGCTTTCGGTAGCTATGTAGGCCGACCCCGGCAGATAAGTACCATCATCAGGATTGATATCCTCAGGTGGTCTCAACTTTGAAGGATCAATTTTCTGCTCTGCATATTTAAACTGTATCCCGGGTCTTACAAAGATATCGCGGAACACCTCAAATTCATAGGCATAAGCCAAGCCAAAATTCTGCTTTACCAGCTGTCCTTTACCTTGATCGTCGCGCACAAACAGTAGTCCCAGACCACTACTATACTCACGAAAGAAGTGATCGACAGAAAATACAACAGAACTGTATGTCCCCGGAATACCGGGCCATTGATCGCGATAATTCAGTACCAGCCTGCTACCATCAGTTAGTCCGGTAAACGAAGGGCTCAAATAGATCGGAGAGGCGTACGATTGTGAAAACAACGCATCCTGCTGAGCCTTTGTGTTAGCTAGACAACTGAAAAGAAATAGTACTAATAATCCGTGTTTAATATATTTCATTCTTACAAACTGTTCTCTCAAATTTGATTAACGCACCAATAGTACACTTCCTGTTTTTCTAAACTCCTTACCACTTATATAAGTTCCGGATGCCTTCCATACATATACTGCCTGAGGAGCTAGCTGTCCCTTGTACATTCCGTTCCAGCCTTCATTAATATCATGACTTTCATATATCAGCTGTCCCCAACGGTTAAATATCTGCAAAATATATGAATCTACATCACGATACACCGGTTTAAATATAGCATTTACATTGCTAGTTGAACCATCAGGGCGTGGCATAAATGAATTTGCGAATGACACAAAACCTTTCATCTTAGCTTCAACAACATCCTCTTTCAGCATAACATCCTCACAACCATGCTCATTGAGAACCGTTAACTGAATAGAGTAGAGACCTTCATCCTCATACTCATGCGAAGGATTCTGAACATCGGAAGTTGAGCCATCGCCGAAATCCCAAAGATACGATTCCACATCAATAGATAGGTCATATAGCCTGATAAATTCTCCTGGCATATAAACAACTGTTGGTTTCACATCAAAATCAGCTACCGGATGATCGTAAGCAGTAATGAGTTTCGTGTAAACCGCATCCTTACCATCAGGGCCGGGAACAGTTAAAATTACAGTAAACTCACCTGCTTTAGTGTATGTATGCTCAGGATGTCGTAAGGTGGATGTATTTCCATCACCAAAGTCCCAATAGAACACATTGCCACCTACTGAATAGTTTGTAAACTTAACATCCAAAGGATAACAACCAATATTTTTGTCAATTTTAAATCCGGCATCAGGCACCTCTTTAAACCAAATTGTAACATCATCGTAGGCACCACAGCCATCCACATCAATAGACCAGCGGAACGTATTTTTGCCTGCAGCAAGATTACGTACTGTAGTACTAAAGAATCCCACATCATCAAAGTCGCCATTACCTGCAACCACCGACCATTTACCCTGAAGTGTTCCGGGGTTAGCAGCTTGCATTTGATATTCGGGTTCATACACATTATCATCGTCACCGGCAAAAGGAACGGCTTTATTACTTGTTACCGTCACTGTGCTTTCGGTGAAGCAACCACTACCGGCATAAGCAATAGTCCATTTATAAACATTCTCGCCAAAGCCTACATTTACGACCTTAGTATTAAATAGGTGCGAATCTTCAAATTCGCCGATACCGCTTATTACAGACCAAGTACCCGTTCCTGCAGCAGGATTGTTTGCATTGAGCACAACATGGTTCTCACAGATAGTACGGTCAGAACCTGCATCAGACGGATCAGGTATCTGATTAAATATCACAACCTGATCGGATGAGAAACAATCGTTGTTGCTTACTCTCCACATTAATATATTCTCACCAAAACCAAGATTACGTACCGTTGTTTTAGGATTATTAGCATCATCAAAATCACCGTTACCTGAAATTACAATCCATTCACCAATACCTTGGTTCGGAATATTTGCATCCAGCTCAGACCAATCTTTGCAATCCTGAATATCAGGACCCGCATTGGCTATTGTTGGTGAATTATTTGTGACAACAATACTGTCAATAAGAGAACACTGTCCTTTAATCAATGTCCATAAAAGAATATTTACACCAGGAGAGAGATTCTCAACCTGAGCATCAGGATCGGTAGGATTACTAAAGTTTCCTGAACCCTGAAGTATCGACCACATTCCTGAACCATACTCCGGAGGATCAGCTTTCAGTGTTGTATTGGAGTAACAGATATCCATATTGTGCCCTGCATAAGGTTCAGACGGTCTGTTGTTTGTAATTAACACCTCATCAGCAGAGACACAACCTTTGTGCAGTACTGTCCATCGGAATACATTATCACCTTTTGATAAGTCAGAAACAAGTGATTTAGGATCATTCGTGTCCCCAATACTGGCAGCACCGGTTAGTATCTCCCAATGTCCCTGACCAACCACAACTGAAGTTGCATCAAGCACAGCGTTATCTTCACACAGCTCCTGTGAGTTACCGGCATAGGATGTACTTGGTGAATTATTCACAATATTCACTTCGTCAAATGTATCACACCCACGGTAAGAAACAGTCCACCTTAAGAGGTTATTACCCTTGGTAAGATTGAGTACTCTTGAATGCGGATCGTTCTGATCTTCAAACAGAGCCTGATTAGTTCCACCTCCCACAACACTCCATGTTCCGACACCCGGCAATCCGCTATTAGCTTCAAGTATTGTGTCGGTAGAACATGTAATAAGATCAGTTCCTGCTACTGCATCGATTCTGTTAAAACTAACTTCAACATCATCGTACGACATACAGGTATTGTGTGTAATTGTCCAGCGTAACAGGTTATCTCCAAACTTCAGGTTATTTATTCTGGATTGCGGATTTTCGTCATCAACAAATGCACCACCACCATTCACCAAAGTCCAGACACCATCACCAATAACAGGGACGTTAGCCGAGAGCTCAGTTGTATTTGTACACAATCCTATATTGTCACCGGCAAAGGCTTTTGTTGGATTATCGTTACGAATAACAACTTTCGCTACAGATGAACAGCCCATATAGTTAATTGTCCATGTCAGCTCATTATCTCCCTGATCCAATCCACGAACAACAGTGTATGGATTAGATGTATCTTCAAATATAGCTGAACCTGATCCACCAACTACACCCCAGATACCATCTCCCGGACTAGGCAAATTAGCCTCGAGAACAGCAGTATCGGCACAATTAATCTGACTTGCTCCTGCAATTGCGGGAATATGATTATTTGATATCTCAACATCATCAGACGATATACAGCCATTATTATCAATAGTCCACCTGAAACGGTTAGCACCTCTTGATAGTCCGGTTACTTTACTGTACGGATCAGTTACATCCTTAATATCACCACTTCCTGAGATAAACTCCCACTCTCCTACACCATACTGAGGTATACTTGCCGAGAGATTAACAGAATCAACACAAACAATTCTGTCGTGTCCTGCAAATGCTACAGAAGGCTGATCGTTTTGTATATGCACTGTATCTGAAGAGACACAATTTTTGGAGGTAATAACCCAAACAAGTTTATTTCCGCCAGAAGCCATCTCTTTAGCCCAGTTACCATCAAACTTGGCCGAGCCCTCTTCAACTCTCCACTCTCCTGTCCCGAAGGTAGGAGTATTAGGATGCAGTTCAACAGAGTCAGTACAGGTAGTCTGATCCGAACCTGCAATAGCAATAGTAGGCAGATTATTATACACGGTTACAGAATCAACCGATGAACAGCCATGTTGGCTGACTTCATATTTCAACACGTTAGCCCCTTGAGTCAATCCATTTACAACCGTGTTTGGATTTGTGTTATCATCGAATGTACCACTACCTGAAATTACTGTCCACTTAACAGCACCTATTGCCGGGATATTTGCTTCAAGTAAAAACGAGTCACTACAAAGTTCCCTGTTAGGTCCGGCATTGGCAACTGTAACCTGATTATTTGTTATAACAACAGTATCGGTTGAAGAACTGTTTGTATAGTATATTGTCCAGCGGAATACGTTGACCCCTGCACCAAGATCATAAACTTTCGATTTTTGATTGTGTGGCGACTCCAACTTACCAGAACCGGAGACAACCGACCATTCACCAATACCCACATCAGGATTGTTTGCCTGAAGGTAAGTCCAGTTGTCGCATATTGTTTGATCGAGACCTGCATTAGCCTCAACAACCTCACCATTTGTAATAATTACATCATCAACAGATGTACAACCAAGATGTTCTACTGTCCACCTGAACTCATTTGGTCCGCGCCGAATACCATTAATTTTGGTGTAGGCATTAAACGGATCTACAATACTTGCCCCGCCTGAAACAAGGCTCCACGAACCAGTACCAATCAGAGCAGGTGTAGCATTAAGGAATGTCACATCACTATTTATAATCTGATCGGTTCCAGCATTAGCGGCATAAGGTGAGTTATTGGATATCACAACTGTATCTCTTGAAATACAGGTTGCATTAGTAACAGTCCATACAAACACGTTATTTCCATAACCAAGTCCACCAACTCTGGCATTCGGATTATTAATATTATCAAATGTAGCCTCTCCCATTCCGGGAACGATATTCCATTCACCAAGCCCTTTTGTTGGGGTATTACCATCAAGAATAGTTGTTCGCTCACAGATAGAAGTATCTTTCCCAGCACTTACGTACACCTTCATGTTTTCAACTTCCTGATCGGCAAAAGAGGAGCATCCGTTGTTTGTAATAGTCCAACGATAGGTATTAATGCCCTCCTGGATATCGTAGGCAACAGTACCCGGATCATTCACATTGTCAAATTTTCCTGAACCGGAAACAATAGACCAGAAACCTGCTCCTATAGTAGGAGTGTTACCAATAAGCTGAACAGTATCGGCACAAACCACAAGCTGTGCTCCTACAATCGCCTGGGTAGGTTCGTTATTAACAAGAGTGATAGTATCAGTGCTGATACAACCATTTTGATTAAGCTCCCAAACCAGTCTGTTTGTACCCTTAGCCAAACCTGAAACTGTAGCATCAGGGATAAATCCATCATCAAAAGTACCGGCTCCCTCAATCACAATCCAACGCCCCGTAACTCCTGTTGGAAGAGTTATTGCGTTAAGATTGAAGCTCTCGTCACAAAGCAGCCTGTCAGTACCGGCATCAACATCAAGTTGATTATTACGCACCACTATTTCATCAGTAGTGAAACAACCATTCTTCTCTATCGTCCAACGTAACACATTATCACCCTTTGAGAGACCGGAAACATTAATTGTTGTTAAGGTAGCGTCATCAATAACTCCAGCACCCGAAACAAGAGTCCAAAGTCCCGTTCCTTCTACAGGAGCATTAGCTGTTAATGACACATCTTCTGAACAGACATCCAGATAGTCACCATTGGAAATATCTGCTTGATCAGGTTTATCGTTGATTATTTCTACTTCAGCATACGACTGACAGCCGTGCTTGGTAATAGTCCATCGTAAAATATTTTGGTCAGGATCAAGGTTCACCACCTGAGTACTAGGATTTACAGCATCAACAAATGTTCCGTTGCCTGTTGTGAAAGACCATATACCATCATCAGCACCGGCAGGAATAGGAGTTCCGTGCACCATTGCTGTGCCGTCACAAGAGACTCTCTCTTCAACAGCAGCAATAACGGTAAGCTGATTGTTGAAAATAGTTACGGTATCCATAACAGAGCATCCTGTGAGGTTAACCTCAACACTCCACATAAATATATTTTCGCCTTGCGATAGGTTTGTGACGGTTGCATTGGGAAGGTTAACATCTCCCGGAGCAATCACGCCCGAACCTTTCAGAATAGTCCATGTTCCTGTTTGACCACCCGGAACAACATCAGCATCCAGAGTATAGGTGTCAGTACAAATCTCCTCATCATTTCCGGCAAAAGCAACCGGCAGCGGAGTAACTGTTACACTGTAACCTGCTGATGGTAATCCGTTTCCGCAACTATTGATTCCCTCAACAGTGATAACACCCGAGAGATTGGCTATTGTAGGATCAAGGTCAACAATTATTGAAGATGTTCCGTCGCCTGCTACGATATTAAATCCGGTAGGAAGAGTCCATACATATCCTGTTGCATTAGTTATTTTCGATACTGAATACATCACTCCAGCACTTGCCTGACAAAGATTGGCAGATCCTGTAACCACTCCTGCTGCATCAGGAAGCAGACTGGCGTTTATCAGCATTTCGGATATTGCAGATTGTGCGCATCCGTTTTCTGCATAGACACGAATTGAACCTCCCACAAATGAGTCGTCAAAATCAACAGTTACCGAGTCACTTCCACCACCACTAACAATAGTAGCACCGGCAGGAAGTGTCCATACGTAATTAGTTACAAACTTCACCTCATCAATAGAGTAACTTATACCCTGAGCTCCCTGACAAACAAGGGCGTCACCTGTTATGGCTCCCGGATCTTCGGGATAAGGCCTTACAGTAACAAGTACACTTCCGGCAACCGTTTGATCACAACTTTTTGCGTCAATAACCGATTGAAGGATATACTCAGCAGTATCGTTAGGAGTAACTGTATAGATATAGTTTCCTGAAGCATCAGGTATTATTCCTGTCAGTGTTTTACTAACTCCGTTCTCTGTTAAAGTAACATCATAAGGGGCAGTACCCGCACTAAAATCAAGAGCAATACCGGTAGAGAGTCCGTAACAGATATCAGCATTTCCTGAGATGGTAACAGCTGCACGCTCGTTAACAGTTACCACAACTGAATCTGTCCCAACATTTGAGCAGTGCAGATCCTGCACGTCAAGAACTTTGTATACAGTAGTATCGTTAGGTGTTACATCAAAACTGAAAGGTGTAGCTGCAATGCCAGTAACCACGGTTGAGGTAGTTCCGTCGCCCCATGTTACTGTCCATGGACTAGTACCTGTAAGATCAACAAACAGTGTTGCAGTCTCACCGAAACATATCTCTTCGTTGCTGTATATTCTTGCTGTAGGCAGAGGGTTAACCACTACGGTACCTGAACCTTCACCATAACCTTTTTCACATCCAAGGCCATTGCTTACACCTGTAATTGTATAAACTGTATTATCAACAGGAGTAACGGTATGGAGATGTGGTGATTCGTCAAGAACAACAACAGATCCATCGCTCAATGTAATTGTGAGATTATCGGTGGCAATATCAGCCCAATTATCAACAACAAACTTAATTTGTGTTGTTTCGCCAATACATATTTCACTATCAAGACTAACAGTAACTTTAGCTTCAGCCTGATTAATCTTCAATGTTCTTTCAACCACACAGTCATCGTTAATATCAAATATTCCATCACTATTACTGTCGTCAGTAAGTCGAATATTATAGACACCACTTGCAAGATTGGCATAATCAAAGTCAGTAGCTTCTGTAATATCAGTACGAACATTACTGTAACCGTTAGGTCCTGTTACCTCAATGCGGTAGTGACCAGAGCCATCAACAACTCCTCCGTTTGCTTGCAGTGTGATTATACCCGTTTTACTTTCGTAACAATTAACATGCTGAGTAACTAGAGTAGAGAGCTGCAACAGTGCAGGTTCAGTAATTGCAATACTGTTATTACTGATAGTTACACTATTGGCATCGGTTATATCAACACGATAGATACCGGCAGTAAGATTATCGATAGTAACACCATTTGCGGTTACCTGACCTAACTGATTATTACTTGCGTCATACCATGTAATTGTGTATGGCAGAGTTCCGCCGGTAACATTAACATTTATCTGACCATTATCATCACCCTGACAAGGAATAATATTTCTGGTTGTAACAACCATCTGAAGTGCCCCACCAGGCTGATTTACGAAGATATCGGTTAATGAAACTGTACAACCGTTACCATCGGTAATATCAACATTATAGTTTCCTGCTATCAGATTTGTCTGACGATTTATATCATCAATTAGTCCGGCAATAGCATTTCCACTAAGATCAGTACCTGTCCAGACTATGGAGTAAGCACCGGCACCACCTGAAACGGCAATCTCAATCTCTCCATCATTTCCGCCAAATGTTGTAACATCAACAATATCGGTAACGGAAACAGCAAGAGCTTCAGCCGGTTGAGTTATTGTAATCACATCACTAACAATAAAACATTCGTTAGCATCGGTAACTGTTACTTTGTAATCACCTGCAATGAGGTTTGTCTGATCAGGAGAGTTTGTAAAAGAGCCCGGACCTGACCATTGGTAGTTATAGTATGGTGTTCCTGCAGGGTCAAAAACTGTACCACCTGAAACTGAGATGGAGATTGTTCCCGTAGCCTCACCTTTACAAAGAATATCTGTAATAGAATTAACAGTTATTGCCAAAGGAGCAGCAGGAGTTCTCACATCATAGGTTTGTGTTACTTCACAACCAATAACATTATCGGTAACAAGCACAGTGTACGAACCGGTAGAGAGACCTGTCTGATCTTTAACGCCGTCAACAATACCTGTTCCTGTTCCTATCCAGTGATAGAGATAATTTCCTGAACCACCTGAAATGGTCAGTGCAATCTCACCCGAATTATCTCCATAACAGAGAACATCCGTAACAGCACCCACTACGTTAATAACATTATCGCGAGCAACAAATATATCTTGCGTAATTGAACAACCATGTGTATCTGTAATTGTCACATTGTATGTTCCTTCAGTAAGTCCGGCCTGAT
The DNA here is from genome assembly GCA_027010905.1 of Marinilabiliaceae bacterium. GTDB lineage: Bacteria > Bacteroidota > Bacteroidia > Bacteroidales > Marinilabiliaceae > JAADEM01. The sequence goes on along the minus strand of JALVBA010000180.1, from coordinate 16,892 downwards.
TTTGAGCATCAGCAACAATGCCGCTACCATCAATAGTAGTCCACACATAAGTATATCCCGGCTGACCACCCTGAACATCAATTGTAATAGCGCCATCACCCTGTCCTTCGCACGTTTCCGGCACAACTGAGTAGGTAAGGTCTATTGCTGAAGTAAGGGTAACCGTTTTGGTTAAGAAACATGATGTATGTCCAATTGCAGCATCCCACACAGTAACTGTATAGTCACCAGAGATTAATCCTGTAGCATTAGTTGTGTTTTGGTCAGAAGGTTTAATTCCCGGTCCAGCCCAGGTGTAGGTATAAGTTCCTGAACCGCCTGTTACATTGTTAATCTGAATTGCTCCGTTAGTACCATCACATTGAGTGTCGGTAACTCTAAGGTCGAAGTTGATAGCAGTGGGTTCAATAACTGTGAAGTCAACAGTTGCAGAACAACTATTATCATCAGTAACCACAACGCTGTATGTTCCATTCGAAAGACCTGATTGATCTTTAGCAGTAGGTACAAGCCCGCTACCATTTCCTGACGACCAGCTGTAGGAGTAGTTACCTGTACCACCGGCAACAGTAAGCAGTATCTCGCCATCGGCATCGCCACTGCATGTTATGTGTTTAATCGCACCTGATAGAGCAATAGCATCAGGCTCTGAAATCACTATATCTTTAGAATAGAGACATTGACCACCGAAATCAGCTTCTGATAAGTCGGTAACTTCAATAGTATAGGTAGCAGCGTTCAGATTATCAATATCTTTAGTATTGGCATAAGCAACACCATTTCTGTACCATTGGTACGAGAATGCACCTACACCACCTGTAATATCTAATGCAATAGCTCCATTTACGGAACCGTTACAGCTTAAATATGTTACATTTTCAGTTATTGTCAACTCTTTAGGAACTACTATGCTCATAACCACTTCGCAGTTATTTTCATCCTTCACAGTAACAGTATACGTACCTCCCACAGTAAGACCTGTAAGGTTTTTGGAGTTATAGCTTGCATTTCCCGGGCCGATCCAGTAAAATTGGTAATTAGCAATATCTCCTGTTCCTCCGGCAAGATTATCAAGTTTGATGCCTCTTTGGTAAGGGTTACAGCTCTCGATATTCAGTGACAAGTCGAAAGTTATTGCAGTCGGCTCATTCACAAAGAAAGTCTCTGTTGCAGCACAACCATTACCATCAACAACATCAAGCTGGTAAGTACCACCGGCAATATCTACCTGATCCGCAACATTAGGGTTGGTAACACCCGGTCCCGTCCATGTGTAGTTTACAACCGGAGCAGCATCTGAAATACTGATATTTGTTACCGCACCATCACTACCTCCATTACACGTAACATCTTTCACAGAACCTGTGATTATAAGTGTATTATCATTATCGACAACAAAATCCTGATTAACGGTACATCCTCGCACATTATCAGTAATTGACAAGTTGTAAGTGCCTGCCGACAATCCGGCCTGATCAACACTACTATTATCCAATCCCTGTCCGTCAGTTGTAGTCCACAAATAAGTGTAATCTCCCGACGTACCATCAATAGCAATACCTGAGATAGCACCTGTATTTACACCAATACAGCTTGCATTTGTTACTGTTCCTGTTATTGAAATCAAATCAAGATCGAAATTAAGTACAAAGCCACAAGCCAAAGGTGTGGATGACAATTTATCTTGCACCTCAAACACGTATGATCCTTCGGGCAGATTAGTAAACGGCACACTGTAAGTAGCTCCGTTTGCAACAGAAATATTGCGTGTATAACTTGTTCCTCCCAGGCCACTCAGACGCAGAAAGTACTGATGATTGTTTGAACCATCAAGGATACCACCTGAAATATCGAAATTCAATATTCCCGTATTGTCATTAATACAGTCGATGTTATAGGCAACATTATTTACTACAAGAGGTAAAGGTTCAGTTATGATATATGTATCAGAGACTGTACAAAGATTAGCATCATTAACAGTAATATTATAAGTTCCTCCCACAAGCCCTGAAATAACAAACGGTCCGTTTCCTGTTCTTATATCGGAAGGATTACCATAATCCAGGGTATACGGTCTTACGCCTCCAATAACATCAATAGTCAATTCACCGGAATTATCACCACTACACGAAGAGATAGACTTGATTGTAGTATTCAATGCCAGTGCATTATTCTCTGCTACATTAATATCCGGAGAGAAAGCAGTACAACCATCCATAGCTGATGTAATCTCTGCATGATAAAGCCCTGCAGAGAGATTAATCATTGTAGGTGTAGCTGACATTTGATGCACTTGCCATGCACTTCCATCCCACTTATACCAATCATAAGTATATCCGTTTCCGGCAGGACGACCTGAAACCGCAATGGTAATCTCGCCGTCAGCTCCACCATTACAAGTAACATCTTCAACATCAACCACATTAACAACTAATTCGTTAGGCTCGAGCAGTACAGCAGAGAGACTTACCGGACAGCTATTGTCATCAAATACACTTATATTATAAGTACCCGGAGTATTTAATCCGTTTTGAACTTGTTCAGCAGCAACAGTACCTGCCTTGTAGAATCCTGACGGCCCGTTCCATACCATTTGGTATGAGGCAATATCACCGGCAGGAGGCCCTGAAAGGTTAACTGTAATAATTCCATCACCCTGATTGTAACAGGAGATGTCGCTAACTGTAGCTGTGGCAATGAATTCAACAGGTTGAGCAATAATAACAACTGTTTGTACCGTATTACCTATATTATCTGTAACATCAACAGTATAGGTCCCTGCTTCAAGAGAGGAAATTATCTCTACTGTATTTGCAGGATTAATAGTTCCGGAGACTGTTCCTCCCGTCTCAAGTGTACCACTCCAGTCAATTACGTATGGAGAGTTACCTGATGCAATGGCAATATCGATAGAGCCATCACTGCCACCAAAGCAGGTAACATCATTACCGGTTACCGAAGCAGTTAATGAAGTAGGCTCAGTAATAATAATATTTAATGCTATGGGACCGCACAAGTTAGCATCTACAACAGTAAATCCATAGCTGCCTGCTGTTAATCCAGTACGTACCAGATTGTGATTTGTATTATCGTCAGCCCAGGTTACAACATATGGAGCGCTGTTTCCTGAGATTGAAGTTATTGAGATTGTACCATCGTTACCACCTGTTACTGAAACATTAGTAGCGGTATACTGAACATCCCATGCAGCAGGCTCAGTTAAGGTGTAAGTATCTGTAGTCTGACAACCGTTAGCATCTGTAACAATTACGGTATAATCGTCAGCAATAAGATTTTGAGGATTATTTGTATTGCCTCCATCTGCAACAGGAACTGCAACACCCAGACTGTTTGTCCAGGAGTATGTATAGGCGGCAGTACCACCTGAAACGGATATTACCACTTCGCCATTACTGTCACTATTACAAACAACATTGGTTACTGTACTACTACTAATAATCAGAGCAGCGGCAGGTTCGGTAATATCAACTGAATATTCATCAGTTTTTTCGCAACCGGTTACAGCATCACGGATAGATACTTTATAATTTTGAGCGATTAAGCTTGTTAAAGTTGTTCCTGTGGCATACCAATTTGCACCATCAATAGAGAACTCAATCTGACGACCGGTAAGGGCTGCCGGTAATGTCACGGTTATTTCACCATCATTTCCACCAAAGCACGAGACGTTAGTTTGTACTACAATAACACTAAAGTCATCAGGTTGAGAGACAGTTGCGTTAACAACATTAATACTTTCACAACTAACGGCAGAAGCATCTTTCACACTAAACTGGAAAGTTTTATTTGTAGCACCTGCTGTTGAGAGTCCGCTAAAAGTATTTGATGCAACCCATGTTGTTCCCCCATCAATAGAGTAAGCATAATTACCGCTTCCTCCTGCCGCTGTAAGAACAACCACGCCATCTGCTTCACCGTTACACGAAACATCTGTAACAGAAGCTATTGTTAAAGTTACCGGTGTAGGTTCTGTTATTACAATAGGAGCTAAACCACTATTGATACAACCATGATCAACAGCATCCCGAACCCAAACATTGTAAGACCCTTGCGTAAGGCCGGCAAAAATAGGATTTGATATTTGCCATGTAGCACCTGCATCTATAGAATAATCATAAGTTCCTGAACCGCCTCCTGCAAGTACTTTCAGTTGTCCTGTTGCTCCGCCATTACAATCAACATTGATATGTGAAGCAACAACCTCGGTAAGAGTTAAAGCATTAGGTTCTGTAATAACAATAGGGTTGGTAATTTTCAGGCTACAACGAGTATAGTTAGCATCACGTACCCAAACATCGTAACTACCTGCAAACAATCCAGTGAATACCGGGCTGCTAAACCATGTAGTGTTATCAATAGAGTATTCGTAACTTAGTGAACCGCCACTTACGGTAACACCCAACTCCCCAATATTTCCCCCATTACACGTATTATCAACATGCTTGCTTAAGTCTTCAACAATAGTAAGAGCAGGAAGCAGAGAAGTTATGAACGGAACGGTTACAATACAACCATTGTTATCAGTAACAGTAACACTATGGTTCCCTGTCTCAATATCGTTTTCAATAATTCCGACACTGCCTGTTGACCATGCAACTGTATAGTTAGGCGTACCTCCTGTAATGCTAACCTCAGCACTACCTTCACAAATACCTGAACCGGTTGTACAACCACAACTTGCAACATCCTTTGTGTTAATTACCGTTACATTAAGTGCATTGTTAGGTTCATTGATTACGATTCCGGCAGTTACTGCAGAGCATCCAACAGAATCGATAACAGTTACCTGATAGGTGTCAGCAACAAGATTTGATGCCGTAGCAGAAGTAGCAACAACAACGTTACTACTATTTTTCCACTCATAATTATAATTAACTGTGCCTCCCGAAGCTACAACAGTAGCACTTCCATTATTACCTCCTGTGCACAACACATCAGTTGTAGTAACTACTAACGTTACGTCATTCACCTTAATGGTCACACTTCCGGTCATCATTACCGAGCAACCGGAAGTTGCATTAACAGCTTGAACTGTGTAAACACCGGGAGCTGTTTGATTTCCAAATGTGATTGCAGATCCTGAACCTGCAACAACATTTGCAGGAGTAAGAGGAAGCCCGTTCAATAGTAACTCATAATTTACCCCTACTTCTGAATCTGATAATCCTACAGGAAGGCCTACAAGGTTACAATAGTCTCCACCGCCTGATACAGTGAACAGGGTAGGATACTCAAGGATTCTAAATGTCTTGATTCTTGTTGAAACACAGCTATTAGGATTTGTATACTCGTAAGTTATAGGGTGATTGCCAACGGTAAGTCCACTTGGATCAAAAGTTGCAGTCCCATCAGTATTATCAGTTATTCCATCACCTGTAAATACTCCTGCTCCAACCGGGATAGTTGTATTAAAACTGGCAGTTAAAGTAATAGGAGAATCATCCTGACAGAACTCAAGCAAGTCATTAGCACCTCCAAAGTTCACTTCAGGAGTTTCAAAGATTGTTACTATTTTGTCTATACTGTTTTCACATCCCTGAGCCGGATCAACATAAGTCATTGTAACCGTATATGAACCTACACCAACTACGGGGTCGAATGTTGCTGATCCATTTCCTAAATCAGTAATTGGCGAAACACCAACAGTATTCGTTGTTGAGGAGAAAGTCCATACTCCACCAGGAGTGCCAAAATTACTTGCTAAAATAGTAAATGAAGCCTCATTATCACAGTAGTCAGGATCCAGATTATTAATATCGATGGTTGGTAAAGGAGTGACCGACATGTCATTCCTTGTATTTGCAGAATTACAACCATTTTGAGTAATAGTATAAGTAATATTATGAATACCAACACCTGCTATTGATGGGTTAAAAACAGATCCAGAAACGGCTGTTCCGGTAAAGTTACCACCTACAACTATTGGTGTAAGTATTACTGAAGTTTCAGAAACACAATATTGGGTAATCTCAACACCGCCTCCTGTTTTCTCATATTCAAAAGTTGCATCAGGTAAGGCATAAATTTCCACATCCCAAATACGTGAGTTTGTACACCCTGAACCATCTATATAGGAGTACTCAATTGTGTAAGGGCCGGCAGCAAGAACTGTAGGGTCAAAAAATACTAAACTACCTGGATTTGCAGGATCATCAAAACCTGACACCACAGCACCTGAGGTAACATTTGTTAAGGTAACTGCTCCATTTGGAGATTGATTTCCAATAATATTAAATCCTGCTTCATCTTTACAGTAAGTCGATTTCAAACCCGGAATATCCAGATTTGTTCCAATAATTATTGTTTGTGTTTGTGAACCTGAACAGCCATTTGCATCGGTATAGGTAAAAGTTATTGAATGAGTACCATTACCCGCAAGTGATGGATTAAATATTGCTGTCCCATCGTTACCACCGTCAATTAATCCGGGGTTTGGCCCTGTGAAAGTTCCCGAAACGACATCAACACCTGAAACCTGTCCTTGTAATGAATAATCGGTATTATCATCCTGACATGACCCTGCAGGCATGCCAGTGAAAGAGACTGTAGAGTTAAGGTCGAGGTGCAGGTCAACATCAATTTCATCATAAGCAGTACAGACATTGGGATCGGTATAAGTATAGCGGAATGTATAAGTTCCTGAGCCTACAGTAGCTGTTGCAATAGTAGGGTCGAACCAACCTGTACCATTACCATTATCGTCCCACCATGTTCCTTTATTTCCGGCATTGGTATAACCAATAACCTCGAATACTCCTGTTGCTGCTGTTGGGCTACCGGAAAAAGTTACTCTACCATCATTCGCACAATACTCCGTGCCAAGCCCAAATATAAATACATTTGGAACGCTGTTTACAACAATATCTTTCGTAATGCTGTTAACGCAACTTTTAGGATCCGAATATGTATAGGTAACTGCATTATTACCAATATTAGCAGCAGCAGGCGAAAAGATGTCAGATGCAGCTAATATACCTGTTCCGCTAAAACTACCACCGGCAGGAATACCTGTAAGTGTAACATCAGCCTCATTTTGGCAATATTCATAATCGTTTCCCGGAGGATTAAAATCTACAACCGGCAGAGGATTGACGGTTACTGTTACTGAGTTATTTTCAGAACAGCTATGTGTGGTTGTAGCAGTTACAGAATAGGTATGAGTTACAGCCGGAGCCACATTTATACTCTGACTATTTCCTAATCCATCACTCCATGAATATGTTCCTCCTACACCAGCTCCATAAGCAATAACAGTTATTGCACTGCCTTCGCAAACCTCAGGATTTGCAGGATTAAATGTAATTACCGGAGCAGGATCGATATAAACAGTTGCACTGCCTATGCCATTTTGAGGCAGACAACTTGCTGCATCAACAAGATTTGTAACAGAGTATGTAGTTGTGGCAGCAGGATTTACAGTTAGTGTATAGGAGGCTGTGTTATGCCCAATAATATGAATTGGAGGACTACCTTTATCATCTTCAATATCAAAATCAAAAGGAGGTGTACCCGTAAGGGTAATTATAATATTAAAAGTTCCCGGAACATTCGCACAACGTCTGTCCGGTATCTGAGTAGCTATAGTGGCCGTTGGAGCCAGGGCAGCTGTAATGACAATATCAAAATTCATTTTTAAATTACAACCTCCTGCATTGGAAGCCATAACGTAATATGTACCTTCTGTTACATTTTGCCAACCTAATGGACTATTATTTCCCAGTTTAACTCCTCCTTCAGGATTTCCATCTTTATAAAGCTGATAAGTTACACTATTATCATCGGAACCGGATAATGTTAAATCAACGCCACTCAAAGCTGCTGACGAACAATATGTAATTCGGTTTGCTGATAAATTATAAACAATCGGTTGTGGCTGAACTTCCAAGTGGTCTGATAAGGTTATGGAACATCCTGTATTAATTACAGTTGCAACTACCGTATAGATTCCCGAAGTATTTTGAACTCCAAAAGTTACAGAATTGCCATCACCATTTACCGTTGAACCGGTTGTTACCCCATCCTTAAACAATTCATATCGAACTCCATTCTCTGATGTTTGTAGTGCTACTTCGCCGTTTGGACATACCTGTCCTGTAGTTACAAATGAAACATCTACAGGTAGCCGATTCACTTCGGCCTGACTTCCCATTGAAACACTACAACCGTTGAGAACCCCGGTCATTGTGTATATACCTACCGAGTTTTGAAGACCAAAATTTCCATTATTTACTCGTGTACCCTGAGAAATTCCATCAAGAAACAGTTCATAAGTTACTCCCGATTCACCCCCGGCTCCATCTAATCCTATAGTAACACCAATATCCTCACAAGCAGTCCCCCCCGTTACATTAAATACTGTTGGAGCTTTGGCTATCTCTAAAGGATTAGGATTTGATGTCATGGTTATATCCGGACACACATTATTAGTGGCAATAACAGTATAAATACCGTCATGATTTTGAGAAGGAAAGGTTAAAGAATTACCATCACCAGCTAAAGAAACAACTGCAGCTCCATCCCTGTTCAATTTATAAGTTACTCCTGATTCCGAATCATCAAGGAGAACATTATAAGAATTACTTGAACAATAAGGTCCTGCCTGTAAAAAAGAAGCTGTATATACATTAGGTGTTGAGTAAACCTCTACCGATCCATTCATCTGTACATCACATGTACCATCAGTGGCATAAACCTCGTAAATACCTGTGACTGATTGATCTGCAAAATTTAATGCTCCTCCATTTCCTATTTGGGTATCAACAACCGTAGTTCCATTTCGTCTCAATTCGTAAGTGACACCATTGTCACTATTATCAATCGAGATTGTAGTTTTTGTTCCTTCACAAACATCAGAACCTGAAACAGTTGCAACTGTTGGATTAAATACAGTATATGAAACAGTGGATGACGGAACACCAGAAGTGGCAATACAATTATCATTATCCATAACATATATTATCCGATAATCAGTGCTTTCTGATATCGGATTCATTGTAGAATTTTGAGATGAAGATGTCAATGTTTCATCGTTAGTAGTGGTTCCGGTACCATCAACAGTTTCAAATCTGACAGTATAGTTAGCTACTCCTCCATTTAAATTAACATTTAAAACAGGTGATTTAGGTAAGGCGTCAGTCGATGCGCATAAATAGGTATTTGGAGGTGTTACTGCCGACAATGAATTTAATGACGGTGGAGTATTAGTCCCTACAGATAAAAGTATTGTATATGTTTTGTCTGAATGCCACCTTAAGGTATAATCATTTCCTCCATTATGATCAAATCCTGTAACAATAGCATTTTCATTATCAGGCGTGAATGTCAATCCGTCTTTTCCTATCCAAGAACCACCGGTTTGAACAGCGATATTATTTCCTCCTCCATCAACTGCTCCTGCTAAAATATCACTGGCCAACAAAGCTCCGCCATCACAAGGATGTGTGTATGAGTATGTCTGTGAAAAACTAACAACAGAAATAAACAGAAACAACAAAAGGAATCCCGCAGATTTCCCTTTGCCTATAACATGATTTGCAAATAACTTAAAAAGAGTACTCATATGTTCCAATCCGTGAGGTTTAAAATAGCTATTTTCATACCCGCTTTTGCGCATTTAAGCAAGCTTTAGGTATTTGTACGCAGGAGAAGAGAATAAGTTCTATATTTTTTAAAAAAAATATCACCATCTAAAATAATTGTAATCGCAACGTTTAAAGGTGCTGCGTACGCTTCAAAATTTCGGGAAGTACGTAAACAACTAAGACATTTCATATTCGAAATATAGGGGAAAATGGGAAGTCGTAGGAGAAACGAGACAACAATCTGGGGAGACCGGACGTAGTCACCTTCAAATCAGCACCCTGTATGCATTACCGGGCAACGCTTTAACCAATCCTGCGAACTCCAAATTAAGTAATAGTGCATTTACCTGACTAACGGGCAACTTACTCTTGAGACTAATGGCACTAACAGTCAACTCTTTCTCCTCAGTCAACATACTGTAGATAAGTTTCTCTTCATCGGAATTAAACTCCACAAAAAGTTTTCGTTGCGTATCGCCATCTTCTCTTTTACTCTCCCACCCAAGTGAGTACTCCAAATCATCGATATTCTCTATTAATGCGGCAATATTCTTTTTTATGAGATAGTTACACCCTTTCGATAACTCCTCCTGAGGGTTTCCCGGAAAGGCCAACACATCGCGATTGTATGATGAAGCGATACGAGCAGTAATCAGCGCACCTCCCTTAATGCCTGATTCTACAACTACCACAGCATCACTAAATCCGGCAACAATTCGGTTTCGCTGCACAAAGTTATGTCTGTCGGGATTAGTACCACTTAAGAACTCTGTAACTACAGCCCCACCATTATCAATCATCTCTTTTGCTACATTACGATGAATGTAAGGATATATTCTGTCAAGGCCGTGAGCCACAACCGAGATGGTATCCAGGCCATATTTCAATGCAGCTTTATGTGCACAGATGTCAATACCGTATGCCAGACCACTTACAATAAGAACATCGGGGTATCGATCTGCCAAATCCTTTACAAGTTGTTCACACATTATCTTACCCGTATCAGTAGCACGCCGGGTTCCAACGATAGCAAGAACAGGCCTCATCTCAAATGTAGTTTCACCCTTAACATAAAGCATTAACGGAGCATCCTCGCAATAAGATAACTTACGAGGGTATTTGTCGAAAGTAAAAAAGAGTGGCGTTATATTGTGTTTCTCAATAAATCCAATCTCTTCATCTGCCCGGCTTAAAACACTGGCACTTTTAATTGTTGATGCCAGTACTGTACCAATACCCGGGATTGTAGCAAGAATACGTTTGCTCTCTGTAAAAACCGCCTCCACCCCACCAGTATAGGCAATAAGGTTACGAGCCAAAACCGGCCCGACACCTTTTATCAAACTAATACCTATCTGATATTTCAAAACATCATTCACTGTATTGCCCCTCATAACCTCCCTCAAAGGGAGTGATAAAATAGCTTACAATAAATCCTTTTAGATAAATAATACTTCCCATCACGGATAGTTTTTGCTGAAACTCTTACATCCCAAACAGTTTGAATCCTACTGACACAGTAAGCATATTGTAAAACATACCAACAGAGTTCCGATTAGCCATATTACTAAGCGACCATTCATATCTTGCATCTACTGTCATTCTCCAAAATTCAACTCCTCCACCCACTAAGAATGTCCAGTTAGAATTTTGGAATTCAAAATTTGCTTCAGGATCAGTATTTCCATCAAGGTTGAATGCGACAACAGATCCGCCTATAGCATACACATTGGCAACATCAAAATCAAGTAGTCTGAGATGTAATAACAGAGGTAACTCCAATGATTGAACGTTTGATACAAAACTACTATCCTGAATAGGGGTATCCCTACTTACTCTACTAAAATTCATCTTCCCCTTTTTCTTAGCATAATAGAGCTCAGGCTGAACAGACAAACCTCTAAACACTCGTATTCTGGTATAGACACCTGCAAGATACCCACTGGAAGCATTAGGGTCTATCTTAAACAACCGTTGATCATAGTTTTCAAGATTAAATTTTGTTGAGGCATAACCTGCCTTAACTCCCACGGAAAACCTGTCTTGCGCAAAGGATTTGAATGAAAACAGAGAGATAAATAACAGTAAAATTAACTTCTTCATATTTATAAATTTTTGATTTCTTCTAATTAATAACATTCGCTAAAGTAAGAAATTGTACACAAACAATCATTAAATTAGATACTAATTTTACTTTCTTGCAATTATATAATACAAAAATAAGGAGTCATCTGTTATAGAACAAACAGTGTAAAAATATTGAATTATTCATTCATTATTTTTACCTTTGTGAAATCTTATTGATTGACACTCTGTCAGTCAATATTTGTTGGGTTAGGTTTGAAGGGAAGAGAGGGGTCTCTTCCCTTTTTTTATTGTCAGCTTGATCTTCACCTCTTCTTCTATTGCAACTCCGTTACTGTAAGCCGGTTTCCAGGCAGGTTTCTCTTTAAATATACGCTCTATTTCATTGTTATATATTTCATCCGAAGTTCTCAAAATCTCAACGTTATTGACATTTCCCTCTGCTGAAACAGTTAATTTAACCATTACTTTAAATCTTTTACCATTAAGTAATTTCCTGATTTGTGATTTGATCGTCTCCTTATACTTTTCAATCCCCATTTGAGGCATTGCCTTTCTATCCTCAATTTTAACCGGAGCAGAAACGTAGACCTCATCAGCATCCTCAACAGAGACTTTGAAAGCAGAACGAGCTGATGCCTTTGACATGGACTTTTCCCTCCTAACCTCTTCGACAGTTTCTCTGTCCGAAAATTCTAACTCTTCATCTAATTCAATATCGTCATCAACAATATGAAGCACAACTGATTTCTCTGCAATATTCGCATCAACACTGCCGGTAACTACCTCCTGTTGCACAGGCTCTGCTTTTACAAAAACCCTCTTCTCCTGTACTGCTTCCCTCTCTTCAACTACAGGTTCACGTTTTTTCTTGTCGCCATACAGATACATCTTTTCTACTTCCAAAATTGGCTCACTTTTGTTTTGAGCCAGTTTATTTGTATCCTGAGGAATCAAAAGAAACAGAAGAGACGAAACTCCTGCCATAAACAAAATAGTTGCAGCAATAGCAACCCATCTGTTAATCCCCTTCTTACCGGCATAAACGCTCAACCTTTCCTGAAGCCCTTTCATGTCTGTCAGATACTCATCTTCATTCATCCCCTCTAACCCACTAAGGGCATCTGACAAAAACATATCAGACTGCTCCTCTCGCTCTAACACATTCCTTTCCCTCTTCGGCATATTGCCAAACAGGTAATCATAAATACGACTACTCCAGGAATCATTAATATGTCGACTATCTTTTTTCATTACTACTCTCAATACATATCTTTAAATTTCGCTTTCCATTTTGGATAAAACTCTTCACTTTTTTTATTTCAAGATTTAACTCTCCGGCAATCTCTTTATAGCACCTACTTTCAAAATAAAACAGTTCAATACATTGTTTCTGCTCCATCTTGAGGCGATTAATACAATCTTTAAGTGCCTCACTTAAATTTGCACCCGGTTCATCAAAAGGATGCATAACTCTCTCCGATTCCATAAAAAAAGAGATTTCATTTTGATGCTTTTTTTCATATCGGGCATCAACTTTCATACTCCGCAAAGTCATCAGACAATGGTTTTTTGCAACAACATAAAGCCACGGCCTGAAATTGTCAACCTCTTTTACCTGCAAGTCAACAATTAGTTTTTCAAAAACATCCATCACTGCATCCTGTGCTCTATCTCTATCTTTCAGATATTTCAAACAAACACCATACACAAGAACCATGTACCGTTTATACAAAACGCCAAGCACATCAATATCACCACTCTCCCGGTAGTAATTAACTAGCGATATATCATCTTTCGTTTCCAATTTTCCCGTCAATCGGAACTTCATAAAATTATGCTTCTTGATATGCTTCTCTGTTTTGATTTTGAAGATAATAAAAAAAAACAAAAATATTTTATGGAATATCAATTATCGGCGCATCCTCTTTGTAAAGCAGTCTAATTATTGTCTTTTTCAAATCGGCATAACTGCTTAGAATAAAAAAATTATTAATCTTAAAAAGTAGAAAAATGAAACATTTAACATTTCTATCCGTGTTTTTAACAATCACAATTCAACTGTTTGCATTTCAATCATCGCAAACTATTTTCGGAGTAGTAATTGACGAACAAAACAAATCGTTAAGCGGAGTAATTATTATTGAAAAAGGTACTAATAATAGAGTATCAACATCTTATGATGGCAAGTACAGCATTACCACCACCACTAATAATGCTGTCCTGATATTCAGATATCCCGGTTTAGAAACAAAAGAGATTAAAGTAGATACAAAACATGAAATAAACGTAACACTAAATAGAGATATCATTATTGATGAGGAATCAGTAGAGTACGAAACATTGGAGGTAACTGAATGTGATGCTGTAATCGGCTACTCAAAAAGAGTAAGAAAAGTGAAACTCTCAGGAGCACGAGCCTGTTATCCCATCTATCCTAACTGCTTCAATCCGGTTTCTGACTATAACACCGAAGGTTACTCTACCATTCACGACAACGGATACAAAAGCACAACAGACCAGCCTCTGTCAACCTTTTCGGCAGACGTTGACAGGGCATCCTACTCAAACATTCGGCGATTTTTAAACCGGGGAGAGATACCTCCGAAGGATGCTGTAAGAGTAGAGGAGATGATAAATTATTTTAATTACGATTATGCCGAGCCAAAAGATAACAAACCATTCTCAACATCAACAGAACTTGCAGAATGCCCTTGGAATAGCCAACATCTACTACTTAAAATTGGCATTCAAGGAAAAAAAATAGAAAGAGAGAATCTGCCTCCCACCAATCTGGTATTTCTGATTGATGTTTCCGGTTCAATGAATTCAGCAAACAAGCTACCATTGCTAAAATCTTCATTTAGACTACTTGTGAATCAGTTACGAGCTGATGATTATGTTTCAATTGTTGTTTATGCCGGAGCAGCGGGGTTAGTACTTGAACCTACTTCAGGTAGCAAAAAGGATATAATACTTGATGCTCTTGATAAATTGAATGCAGGTGGTTCTACCGCAGGTGGAGAGGGACTAATGCTGGCATACAAAACAGCTGAGAAGAGTTTTATTAAAAACGGGAATAACAGAATAATACTGGCAACCGACGGGGATTTCAACATTGGTCATAGCTCCAACGCTTCGATGGAGAGGTTAATTGAAGAGCAAAGAAACAGAGGGATATTCATTTCGGTTCTCGGATTTGGAATGGGAAACTACAAAGATGACAAGATGGAGATTATTGCCGATAAAGGTAACGGTAACTATGCCTACATTGACAATCTGTTAGAAGCACAAAAAACTTTAGTCAGCGAATTTGGTGGTACACTTTTCACCATCGCAAAAGATGTGAAATTCCAAATTGAATTCAATCCACGGAAGGTTGCAGGTTACAGATTGATTGGATATGAAAATAGACTTCTCAACAACGAAGACTTTAATGATGACAAAAAAGATGCCGGCGAAATTGGTGCAGGACATACTGTAACTGCTCTTTATGAAATAGTTCCTACCGGAACACCTGATTCTGACAAGTGGATAAAGTCTATAGATAAATTAAAATATCAGGAAAAATCAGAGACAACTTCAATACAGTACAATAAGGAGTGGATGACTTTGAAGATTCGCTACAAATTGCCTGATGGTGATAGGAGCAAACTAATTACACAAGCTATAATCGGCAAACCAAAAACGATTGGGAATGCATCGGATAATTTCAGATTTGCCTCGTCAGTAGCCGCCTTTGGAATGCTACTGCGTAAATCAGAATACCTCAATTCATTTACCTATGATGATGCTGAAGAGATGGCTAAGAACTCCAGAGGTATTGATAATTCAGGCTTCAAGGCCGAAATGATAAGACTGTTAAAAACGGCAAAGGCACTAAACAAAACAAAATCATAAGCTCATTGTTAATAAAACAGGCCAAAAATCTTGTATTTTTAAAGCATTGAGAGTGCTATTGTAAATAAGCCTTTACTTTTTTGCCTGTCACGTGTTTACTTGTTTTTCAGCAAACCCTAATTGGAGTACAATACCAAATCGCAGATTAGGTTATAATACCAAATTAACCTTATAGTGCCGTATTGAATCTGTTCTTTTGCACAATCTTTTCGTTAAAATATTCTATTAGATACTTTAAAAGTGCAAGATTTTTGGCCTGTATATTTAAAATGTCTTGCATTTATTCATTCTTTGATTAGTGTTTTTTAACAGCTCATCTGCACGCCATATTTGTACCTTATTCAGTTTGAAGTATTTATATAAATTGCACTTCACATAGTCCAAATCCAGGCACATTTGAGCTTTTCAGCAAACCCTATTTAAACACAAAAAACTGAGGTCTGCCATAAATACGAAAGGCTTTCACAACACCGGGCTGAGTTATATTACGATGCCTCAACCTAATTCCTTTAACCGTCATTATCTCACCTAAATCAATTATAACAACATGTGGATGTCCAGGTTGTTTCGATTGACTCTCGGTATGCCAGTATGAACTCAAATTACCATCGATCAGATTATCAGCATACCCTTCGTTACCAACCTTCTCTTCAGAACTTGCATAGACAACTTTCCATGTATCTTTCGGTATCTTCTTTCCATTACCATCAATCAAATCAAGCTCTGAGAGACAGGAGGAATTATCGCCATAGGAGCTTAATGTTTCTAATGCCAGATGACGAAGAGTCCTTGGTCTATCGAATGTGAATGTTTGCCATCCCCCATTCTTCTCCATTGAGCCTTCAAAAATAGTATCCCCTTTATCCAGAACTGGAGCCTTACTGTTATCACGCTTTGGCCGTTCCTTTGCATTAATATCTTTACCTAAAACATCGAGTATAGGCTTAGTCAATCCCTTAAGAGTGCGCACGCCTGTATCTTCCAAGGTAAAAACGACAAGTTCATTCTCTCCCTTTTTTAACCACGGGCCGGGAAGATAGAGTGTTTGTTGAGGCCCTATATTCCAGAACTTTCCCAATGAGTGACCGTTAATCCATGCTGCACCTTTGCCCCATTTAGTAAAATCGAGAAAGGTATCTCCCGATTTATCAAGATTAAATTTAACTCTGTGAAAAGCCGGAACACCTTTTATGGCATCTGAAAATTTAAATCCATCCACATCTGCTTTATAGAGAGGTAGTGGAGTTGTTTTCCATCCTGTTATCTCATCTCCGTTAATAGTTACCTTCTCGGTTATTCCTTTAT
>JALVBA010000179.1 GCA_027010905.1 Marinilabiliaceae bacterium | reverse complement strand
TTATAGAGTAAACGGTGCTGCTATTGAAGTTCACAAGCAATTAGGCCCCGGCTTGCTCGAAAGCGTTTATCATAAATGTTTAAAACACGAACTAACGCTTCGAGGAATAAACTTCATATCCGAAATGAAAGTTCCTATTAACTATAAAGGATTAGAAATAGAGGCGGAATTAAGATGTGATTTTTTTGTTGAAGCTACTCTTCCTGTAGAAATAAAAGCAACAGATGGCATAAATCCTGTTCATGAAGCACAGTTGTTAACCTATATGAAACTATTGAAAGCACCCAAAGGCCTATTACTTAATTTCAATGTTACAAACCTATACAGGGATGGTCAAAGAACATATGTTAATGAATTATACAGGAATTTAGATGATTAAAATTAACCACATGAGAAATATAGGTTTTTCTTATATGTCCTTATGTGCCTTATGTGGTTAATGTGGTTAATGTGGTTAAAAAACTGACACGATGAAAACATTTTTTGCATTTATACGAAAAGAGTTCAAACATATATTCCGGGATAAACGGACGCTGATTATCCTGTTTGGGATGCCTATTGTCCAGATAATACTTTTTGGGTTTGCCATTACCACAGAAATTAACAATGCCGACATCTCGTTTCTTGACCTGTCGCACGACAGCTATTCGCTAAAACTGAAAAATAAAATCAGCGCATCAGGATATTTTCATATTGATGATGAATTGAATACCTACAGTGATATTGAGAAATCTTTTAGCAAAGGAAAAAGTAAGCTAACGGTTGTTGTTGGTGAGAACTTTGGTACAGACCTCATCAACAGTAAAGATGCGAAGATAGAGATAATCACTGATGCATCAGATCCAAACACTGCTAATATTCTATCAAACTACCTCTCAGCAATTATTCGTGATTTCACTATAGAGTCAGGAGCTTTGCCTCCTCCCAATTTGGTAATTCACTCTCAGATGCTCTACAATCCCGAGAATAAAAGTGTTTTCATGTTTGTACCCGGAGTGATGACCATCATACTAATGTTGGTATCTGCCATGATGACCTCTATAACTATTGCCCGCGAAAAAGAGTTGGGCACAATGGAGATTCTTCTCGTATCGCCATTAAAACCGATAGTGATTATCATCGGCAAGGTAATTCCCTACATGGTACTCTCAATTGTAAACGCCATGACCATCCTTCTTCTTGGTCTGTTTGTATTTCATATCCCTATGAATGGAAGTTACCCTCTGCTTTTTGCCGAGATAATACTTTTCATACTTAGTTCACTTATCCTCGGACTGCTTATCTCTACCGTCTCCAACTCGCAGCAAACAGCAATGCTGATTTCAATGATGGGACTGATGCTGCCAACCATTCTTCTGTCAGGATTTATTTTTCCGGTATCAAGTATGCCTGCCATATTGCAATACATCAGCAATATCATTCCGGCAAAGTGGTTCATCGTCATCATTAAATCAATAATGCTGAAAGGAGCCGGCTTCGGGACTATTGCTTTCGAAACTTATGTGATAGCTTTTATCACTTTGATTCTCGTTATTTTAACAATTAAGAAATTTAAAATCAGACTAGAGTAATGCGACGAATAATATACATAGTAGAAAAAGAGTTTAAGCAGATATTCAGAAACAAAATGATGAAACCCATTCTGTTTCTGATGCCACTCATACAGCTTGCCGTTTTATCGTACACGGCTGATTTTACAGTAAAGAATATACGTATCTATATCCAGGATCAGGATATGGCGTCTGTTTCATCCCGGCTGATTAATAAAATTGAGGCGTCTGATAACTTTATCCTAAGTGGTGTTTCATTTACTTATGAAGAGGGATTTAACAATATTCAGAAAAATGATATTGATGTCATTCTCTCCATACCGGAACATTTCAGCCGTAACTATAATTCACGGCGCCCCACATCGTTGTACATCACTGCCGATGCCATCAACAGCACTAAAGCAGGCATAAGCACAAACTATCTGCAACATATCATTCAGGACTTTCAAATTGAAGAGGTACAAAAAAGGGGGATTACAGTAAAACCGGGTATCGAAGTTATTACTCGTAACTGGTATAACCCTGCCCTCGACTATAAATTTTTTATGGTTCCCGGAATTTTAGTGCTGCTTGTTACTATGATATCTCTCTTCCTCTCGGGGATGAATATTGTACGTGAAAAAGAGGTTGGAACCATTGAACAACTCAATGTCACCCCAATAAAAAAATACCAGTTCATTATCGGTAAACTATTGCCATTCCTAATCATAGGGCTTATTGAATTCACAATCGGGCTAGTAGTAGCCCTTTTCTGGTTCAAAGTGCCATTTCTTGGAAGTATAGCTGTAGTCTATCTTTTTACGTTTGTCTATCTGATACTTATTCTCGGTATGGGCATGTTTATCTCCACCATAACCGACACACAACAGCAGGCACTTTTCCTCTCCTGGTTCTTCTCCGTAATCTTCATCCTGATGTCAGGACTTTTCACTCCCATTGAGAGTATGCCTGGCTGGGCTCAAAAAATCACCTGGCTCAATCCCATAAAATACTATGTGGAGGTTATTCGCCTGATTATGCTAAAGGGAAGCTCGTTCAGCAGTGTGCGAATAAACTTCCTCATTATCACTTTTTCAGCTGTTTTAGTAAACCTGTTAGCAATACGAAATTACAGGAAGACAGCGTAAGAGAGGTTAAACTTCATTTAATGCACCTTTATGCTTATCAAAATATCTCCCCATAATCAATCCAATCAGGATAAAAACAGGAATGGACAATATTAATCTTAAGAGAGAAAATTCCAGACCGAGGAAACCTATCTCAAAAGTTAACATTGGCACTTTTGCCATTGTAAAAGAACTTAAATAGATAAAAATATTTGACGATGAAGCTCCCTTCTTTTTCAAAATATAGACCACCGGAAAAGCAGCGTACAGAGGTCCTGCCTGAACAAAGGCCAATAGCATTACCAATAAAACACCCTTAACACCCGAAGAGTCGCCAATATGCCTCTGCACTCTCTCTTTTGATACCCATACATCGAAAAGCCCGATTAAAATAAACATTACAGGAAGTGCTATTAGCATCTCTTTAAGAAACTCCCAAAAGTTATTTTTAAGAATATCAATACCAGGATTGAATTGGAAAAACAGAGAGTAGATGATAAATATACTAAAAGCAATAATTACCGAAAAGTCGAACCTATATTTTTTTAGATATTCTGTCATTACAAATAACTTAAAAATAATGCCATAATAATTCCCACAATCAAAGCACCTATAAAACTTAGTGCGTTTCGCATTAACGCCACTTTTAGACCGAAGTATCGTTTCTCAATAGGAATTGTTAAAACACCTACCATTTTTAAGGTCGTAATAAATACAGCAATTACAGATAAACTTACTCCTGACTTTACAAGAATTCCTGCTAATGGATAGGCAATAAATCCGGGAAGAATAGCAACGGCACCAACTATTCCGGCAGAGAAGTACGCAAAAATTCCTGCATCTCTTCCAAAATACTCCATTAAAACTTCATCGGAAACAAAATACAAAACAATACTAATCAAAATAATAACCGACAGGAGAGTAGGTAATATATTTAAAAATTGTTTAACTCCCTTTTTTATTCCTCTCCATGTTTTCTCTCTATCGAAGATGAAAGAAACAAAGGTTAATAGTATGGTTAATATTGTTATATAAATCATTTGACAATAATAAAACCTTCAAATAAAATATCAGTAAGTTGATCTATCTGTATCTTTGTACTGCTCCTGTAATCTGAGGAGTCGTTCTTTCAAATCTTTTACCACATCGGCATATTCCTCGTTTTGATAACGATTATCCATCTCTTCAGGGTCTTTGTTAAGATCAAAAAACTCCCACTCATCAATATCGTTGTAGAAATGAATCAGCTTATACCTGTCGGTACGAATACCGTAATGACGTTTGACCATGTGCTCGTTAGGAAACTCATAGTAGTGATAGTAAAGAGCATTGCGCCACTTGGGCTCTTTCTCTTCCCATAATGGGGTTAACGATATACCCTGAATATCATCAGGGATGGTAACGTTTGCCAAATCGAGGAATGTTGGGGCATAATCGATATTCTGAACCAGTGCGTCACACCTGCTTCCGGCCTTAATGTGATTAGGATACCTCATCATAAGTGGTGTCCGCATCGACTGCTCATACATAAAACGTTTATCGAACCAGCCATGCTCACCAAGGTAGAATCCCTGATCGGATGTGTAGATAACTATTGTGTTTTCTGCCAAGCCATTCTCGTCGAGATATTTCAGAACCTCACCTATACTCTCATCCATAGATCGTACACAGGCCAGATAGTCCTGCATAAAGCGTTGGTACTTCCACAACTCCAAATCTTTTCCCTGAGGGTTTTTATCCATAAACTCTTTCTGAATAGCTCTGTAGTGTTCTTCCCACACTGCTTTCTGCTCCTCATTCATCCTTCCTGTATGTGTCTTATACCATTTGAATCTGGATTTCACACCATCGTATTCCATTTTTAAATCATACGACAAATCCATATCCTTTTCCCGAATACTCATCTTTTGTGCCGCAGCAGCCTCGCGAGTGGCATAGTCGTCAAAATAGTTGTCTGGCACAGGAAACTGCTTCCCCGAAAACTCAGCAAAAGTTGAGCTGTCGGGTTCCCATGTACGATGTACCGCCTTGTGATGTAACAAAAGACAGAACGGTTTATTCTTGTCTCTTTTATTATCGAGCCAGTCTATGGCGATATCAGTAGTCACGAAAGGAGCATACCCCTCATGCCTCGACTTCACACCCATCTCGATAAAATCTGGATTGTAATATGAACCCTGACCGGGAAGAATATTCCAGTAGTCGAATCCTGTAGGATTGCTTTTCAGATGCCACTTTCCAACCATTGCAGTTTGATACCCTGCTTTCTGAAGTAGCTTGGGAAATGTCTGTTGTAAGCCATCGAAGGCTCCACTATTAACTTTATACCCATTAAGGTGACTATACTTACCTGTGAGCATCACTGCACGCGATGGCCCACAAATGGAGTTTGTTACAAAGCTGTTAGTAAAAAGAATACCTTCCTCGGCAATACGATCGATATTGGGAGTGTTGATGAATCGCTTATCATAAGCACTCACTGCCTGATATCCATGATCATCAGACATGATATAAAGAATGTTGGGAGCTTTCTGCTCTTTCTTACTCTTTTCTGCATTCTGGCACGAAAAGAGAGTAGATGCCATGATGGCAGTTGAAAGAATTAAAACAAAGTGATTCATATAATATATTTAAAATAAATGCTATTCTGATATCTACAGATTAAACGTATTGGAATCCATTCTGCTTCCCCTAAAACTAACCAACTCAACACTATTCTCGTTAATGCAATAATACAATATTGTTTGCTCACTAATCACACAACATCTTAGATTTTTATTATTATCTAACAATTCGTGCAAACCGGGATTAATCGCAATTTATTAAGTTTCACAAAGTTGTTCTCTACAACTTGTAATTTTCTTTCCGTTTAAAGATAAAATTTTATTTTTAAAATTATATGGTTTTTCTTTAAATATAGTACCTTCATATCCGTAAACATTTTACATTACATCAAAATAGATAACTATTCACTTCACCACCCCACTAATAAAAGGCAGGCTAATCAGACGCTACAAACGTTTTCTGGCTGACATAAAGCTTGAGGACGGCACTGTGGTAACAGCCCATTGCACCAACTCGGGCAGCATGAAAACCTGTATTGAAGATGATGCTCCGGTATATCTCACACCTGTTAATGACCCTAAACGAAAAACAAAGTTTACATGGGAGATGATATACATCAACAACGGGTGGATAGGGGTTAACACATCTATGCCGAACATGCTTGCTTTTGAAGCGGTGCGTGACGGAGCAATTAAAAATTTAAAAGGTTATACTTCTGTAATAAGAGAGGTTAAATTCGAGGATAGCAGGTTTGACCTGTTTGCTGAGAATGACAATGAAAAGTGTTTCATTGAGGTGAAAAATGTAACGATGAAAGATGGTGATTATGCCGCCTTTCCTGATGCTGTTACTACGCGAGGCCGTAAACACCTGAATACTTTGATTGAAGTTAAAAAGCAAGGAATACGAGCGGTAATGCTCTACATCATTCAACGAATGGATATAGAGATTTTTACCCCTGCCAAAGATATTGACCCTGAATATGCCGAAACACTAATGAAAGCTTATAAGGCAGGGGTTGAAATTATTCCTGTTCAAGCTGAAGTTACACCTGAAAAGATTGAGCTAATAAGAGAGTTGCCTTTTGAACTATAAGGCAGAATTATTGCTCCCCTGAAATTAAAACAAAATCATAAATGTCAAGCAATATCTCATTGTTAACTCACATAATACCAAGTGTATCAAAATAGCTAAATACCCTACGATAATTCAAATTGTATTAAACAACTAATTCCACAACTACCTCTTCACTCTATTCATATCCTTTACAATAAACCAGATATAAACACTAATCAAACCAGCAAAGAAACACCATGTAGATATCATATACCTAAGATAGAACACCTTGGAAACAACAAACAGCAACAGCATCAGGTATCCAACAACATTTATCTTTTTAATACTTGAGAATATAAAAGGGAAAAGTGCCGGAAGAAGATAGAAAATTCCACTCCACCAATTGGTACTTTTAAAATGCCCTACCTGATAAAAGATATGCTTCTCCTGTATAAATGCACTTACATCGTAGGCTATAAACCTATATCCCAATAGTAGAGCAAGAGAGACACCCAAAACCAAAGAGAAAGTTATAAGCTGCTTTCTTGGTTTGTTAGTCTCTAACAGATAGACCGACAGCGGAACCAAGACGGGCCATATCAGCTGTGCAAAAATCAGAAAGCCAAACATCGAAACAGACCTGATTATGTCGTACCCCTCATTCTGTAACGATACCCAGACCCACCCCTCAAAAAATTGCTGAACACCAAACAGAATTGGAATCATGGCAAAAACCAGTTGTTCCCTCTTTTTACTTTCCCTTATTGTTAAAACGCCTGTTGTAACCAAAACGGCACTTGCCCCAAAACTTACTTCCGCCGAAAAACACATACTGTCTTAATTATTAATGGTTAATTATTAATGGTTAATTATTAATGGTTAATTATTAATGGTTAATTATTATTGATTAATGACAAACTCCTTTATCATTGAGGCTTTACCTTTTCCAATTCCTTCAACTTCCATTAACTCATCAGCTGATGCTAATATCACATTTTCAATTGACCCAAATCTCTCCAACAGTTTATTGGCAATAGTTACTCCTATCATTGGTAAACCCTGAAGCAAATATAGTCTCTTTTTCATTATTACCTTAGGTTTATGCCCTTTTCTATAGACAAATCTGTTCTCCTTTAACAACTGATTTCCGGCAGAGATTAAAGTTCTGACCGTGTCATCGGCATCGTGTGTAAAAACAGTTGGAATTTGCCAAGATACAGCTATTGAGAGAAGAGCTCCCTTAATTGCTTCGTTACTAACATTAAAACCTGTTTTCTAAGGGTTTCCTTAAATTAAAAACACTTAATTGTAGGTAGGTATTTTCAATCTACGACACTGCTCAAATAGTCGATTATTAATTAGAGAGGGGACAAAATCCTCCTTTGTTTTCCGCTCAACAATAATATGGTCATTAATGATATAATCACCTGCATTAAGCTGTTTCATCTTCACACAAACTCCATGTTGCTTAAGAGCTGATGATATTCCACTCCTATCTTCTCTATGGTCACAAATGATAGTAATATTTTCAGATAGCTCTGTCATAACAAACAATTTACAACCAAAACGTTAATAATGCAAAACATGAAACGAACATTTTCAATCAACCTAAAAAATATATACTTTTGAAAAAAACGAGCAATGGAAAAGAACTATATCAAACTAAAGGAGATACTCGAAGAGAATGACAAATGGCCGATGTCCTATATGTTTAAGTTCATTGCCCCAAACAAAGATGGTAAAGTTCAGAGAGTAGTAGACCTATTTCCTTTAGACGCAAAAAAGAGTTTTAAACACACTAAAAACCTTAAGTACGTTTCAGTAACATGCGTGCTAAATATGAATAGTGCGGAAGAGATAATTGCAATTACAGAGGTAGCAACGGCAATTCCCGGAGTGATTATGGTGTAAGTATCTGGAGACGTATGATGTATGATGGGGAGATGTTGGATGGACGATATCCGATGCTGGGCAATAGCAAAGTCCCGAACATCACTTATCCTTCTGCAACTCCTTTACTCTTTTATCGTATGCCTGCTGATTAAAATCCGGATTTTTTTGTTCATCATGGAAAAAGCTCTTAACATTAAAATCGAGTAGGTAGGGGGATTACTCCCCCGCCCTCTCACACCACCACGCATGCTCTCGCACGTGGCGGTTTCAATTAATAACCTGAGTTCGATATAAGAATTATGATTTTTTATTTTGTAAAAAGGATTGTTTTAGTTATCTTAAAGCATTGAACAACAAAAAGATAACATAAAACAATCCTTATGAATAAGAACGTAAATTTAGTTGAAATTTTGGTGTAATGGACAAAAAGGAGGCTAATTTTAAGTGCATCTACTCATGTGGACAAAAAGGAGGCTGTATTTATTA
>JALVBA010000178.1 GCA_027010905.1 Marinilabiliaceae bacterium | reverse complement strand
CCATAAGGATGAATATCATAAATATTAGAGAAGTGTTCGTTACCCCCCTTTTCCTTCCATCTCCTACGATAAAGCTTCAAATATACAGGCTTACCTTTTAATGGAAAACTTTGCAATTCTAAAGGGTTACAAAATCCATCAAGTACAACTTCTTCTTTTGAATACAGCTTCTCGGGAACTAACTCTTGTAATTCTTCCATTCTTATCTCTATCCGATCCGGATACTCTTGTACCATACTTACCTCAAAATAATATTTAGCCATTCTTTTATGTTCTGTTTTAATTTAGCAGTAATTTTATACTTTTGCAGAGTTTTTGTCAGCAACAGAAAAGTATAATTAGGACTAATGGAATTAAAGAGAGTAAACATCAATAGTAGTTTAGGAGGAAAACAGAAGTTTGACCTTCTGAGTACTGTTGAGTATGGAGGGTGTTCGGCAAAACTGCCAGCTAAGGATTTGGACAAAGCATTGGCAGGACTGCCTAAGGTGTATTGTGATAACCTTCTTGTGGATATCGACACGCATGATGATGCAGGAGTGTACAAAATAAATGAGGAGACAGCACTTATTCAGACTACAGATTTCTTCCCTCCCGTATGTTCAGATCCATACGAGTTTGGACAGATTGCGGCTGCCAATGCGTTAAGTGATGTTTATGCCATGGGCGGCAAGGTACTTACAGCTATGAATCTACTGATGTATCCTGCCAATCAGCCAATGGAGATGCTTAAGGAGATTATTCGTGGAGGACAGGATAAGGTGGACGAGTCGGGAGGAGTATTGGTAGGAGGTCACACCCTTAGTGATGATGTACCAAAATACGGGTTGGCAGTAACCGGGGTTGTGCATCCCGATAGGATAATCGCTAATGCAGGAGCAAAGGTGGGCGATGTGCTTATTCTCACTAAACCTATCGGCTCAGGCATCATCATGTCGGGCATGCGATTGGGTGAGGTTGGTGATGAAGAGCATCAGGCAGCCCTCGATAACATGAAACTACTGAATAAGAACGGAGCAGAGATAATGCAGAAATATGGGGTAAAAGCTGCAACTGATGTTACAGGGTTCGGCTTGGTTGGTCATGCTTTGAAGATGTCGCAAGCGAGCAATGTAACAATGATTTTCACTCCCGAAACAGTTCCATACCTACCGGGAGCATACGAGCTGGCTGATATTGGTTGTCTGCCCGGGGCTTGTTTCAGAAATCAGGAGTATGTGGATGAGTTTTGTCTGTTTGAGGAGGATGTACCGTACGAGCACAAAATGCTTCTTCTCGATGCCCAAACATCAGGAGGGCTACTGATTTGTGCTCCCAAAGAGAGTGTTGACAACATGCTTGACGACCTGAAAAATAGTGGGTATCCCGACTCAGCTGTTATAGGAAAAGTTGTGGAGAAAGAGGAGAAGTTTGTGAGAGTGATTAAATAAAAGAGGAATTGAGTATATGAGGAACTGAGGAGTTGAGAAATTGAAAAATCGAGGAACTAAAAAGCTAGTTGCTTGATTGTAAATAATAGTTAAACTTAAAACTCAAAGTCATGTATTTATTTAGTTTTGAAAAATTAGAAGTATGGCAATTAAGCCGTAAGTTAAATGTAAAGATTTACAAAACAACTTTTTTGTTTCCCAAAGAAGAAATATATGGATTATCTTCGCAATTACGAAGAGCATCTGTTTCAGTATCTTCAAATATTGCTGAAGGAAATTCACGGCTATCACAAAAAGATAAAGCACACTTTTTTCAAATAGCATTTTCATCTTTAATGGAAGTTATGAATCAATTAATTATCTCTTTTGATTTAGAGTTTATTTCAGAAAAGGATCTAAATTCATATAGGTTAGAGATATCAGAACTAAGTAACAAATTAAATTCTTTGCATAAAAGCATAACATGATTAATTTTAAGGGTCGAAAAATTGATTATCCAAAAGTCAATTACTCAGATACTCAAATAATCAGTTACTCAAACATTCTATTACAATGAAAAATATTTTTGCATCAAAATGGGGAATAGTGCTGGCGGGTAGTGCTATTGGAATTATTGCAGTACTGCTACAATTCTGGGGTAACCCCCCGAATATGGGCTTATGTATGGCTTGTTTTATGCGTGACATTGCAGGAGGGCTTAAGCTTCACTCTGCCGCACCGGTACAGTACATTCGTCCTGAAATAATTGGAATCCTTTTAGGGGCAACAATTATAGCAATATTTAAAGGAGAATTTAAACCCCGCGGAGGGTCATCTCCATTAATCCGACTTTTCCTAGGTTTTTTTGCCATGATAGGGGCACTGATTTTTCTGGGCTGTCCATGGCGAGCCTATCTGCGTCTGGCAGGTGGTGATTTCAATGCCGTAACAGGACTGTCCGGGCTGGCTGCCGGAATATATATCGGAACACTATTTATTAAAAAGGGTTTCAACCTCGGCAGAGCAAAAGCAAGCCAGAGCAAGATGTCAGGCTATATTATGCCAACAATTATGATTATCCTGTTGGCAATGCTTGTTTTCAACTTCTCAAAGCTTGCATTCAGCACCAAAGGGCCGGGAGCAATGCATGCACCTTTAATCATAAGTCTGGTTGGAGGTTTGTTGGTTGGATATTTTGCACAACGAAGCCGTTTCTGTACTATTGGTGCTATCAGAGATATTTTCATCATACGTAACTACCACCTCTTATTGGGAGCATCTGCTTTCACAGTAATTGCTTTTGTTTTAAATCTGATACTAGGTCATTTCAATCCAGGTTTTGAGGGTCAGCCGATTGCGCACAACAACCACCTGTGGAATTTCCTCGGGATGGTACTCTCGGGTCTCGCTTTTGTTTTAGCGGGTGGTTGTCCGGGAAGACAGATTATTTTGGCCGGTGAAGGAAATACAGACTCAGGCATATTCATACTTGGAATGCTGCTTGGGGCTGCTATTGCCCACAATTTTGGACTAGCAAGCTTACCCAAAGGTGTTGGCGAATTTGGAGCGGCTGCAACTCTTATTGGTATTGGCTACACCTTAGTTGTAGGATACGTAATGACTAAACGAATGAAATAACTGAAAAGCCCCTCCACACCTCGCCTCGATAGAGAGGGAGCCGAACAATTCAACAGAAGGATTGAAGGGGCTGCTAAATCATAATAATCATGGATTACAAAACAGTAGATGCACGCGGATTGTCTTGTCCTATACCCGTAATGCACGTAACCAAAACAATAAAAAAGGAGTCAGGCTCGTTTAAAGTTTTTATTGATGATGAAACATCATTTGAAAATGTAATGCGTACATTAGAGAACTTTAATCTAAAGGTTGAGAAGACAGAGGAGGAAGATGATTACAAAATAATTTTTGTTATGAGGTAAGAAAACTCCTATAATTTCCCCGAAGGGGGAAAATTGATATACATAAGTTCGATGAAAAACAGTGATAAAAACATCTGGCAGGGAGAGTCTCCTCCAATCTATTTCGACAATGCCGCAACCTCATTTCCTAAGCCGGAGAGTGTTATCAGTGAGCAGAACAACTATCTACTGAATATTGGTGCCAATCCGGGAAGGTCGGGACACTCACTCTCGGTTAAAGCTGGAGAGATTGTATTCAAAGCCCGTAAACAGCTTGCCTCAATGTTTGGTGTAAAGAATCCTATGCGAGTAGTATTTGGTTTTAATGCTACCGATGCTCTCAATCTCGCAATTAAAGGAACAGTTCAGCACGGCGACCATGTTATCACTTCGGCTATGGAGCACAACAGTACCATTCGCCCACTAAAGCAGCTGGAGGCAGATGACACTATTTCTCTTACTATTGTGGATGCAGACAAAAACGGCAGGATAGATACGCAAAGAGTAAAAGAGAGTATCCGAAGTAATACTTCAACGGTTGTGATAAATCATGTTTCGAATGTTAACGGAGTTATTCAGCCCATTGCTGCAATTGGTAAGATATGCAGGGATAGAAATATTACTTTCATTGTTGATGGAGCACAGAGTGGTGGTTACATTCCGGTAAATATCACAAAATCTGAAATTGATATCTATGCCTTTACCGGACACAAAGGGCTATACGGAACTCAAGGAACAGGAGGTTTGATTTTTGCCGACACATTCGATTACAAAAAAGTTAAACCACTGAGAGCCGGTGGCACAGGCAGTCGCTCTTCTGAAATTGTTCAACCCGATTTTCTACCCGACATGTTTGAGAGTGGCACTCTGAATGTTGGAGGGATTGCAGCATTGTGTGCGGGTGTAGAGTTTGTAAATGAAAAAGGTGTTGAGAATATCTGCAAACATGAACAGCAGCTTGCAGGCTATTTTCAGACAAAAGCGTCTGAAACTGTCCCCGGCTTTAAAACCTTTGGATTCGACAAACAAAATGCCGGAATAATATCTTTCAGAATTGGATATCTCTCTGTATCTGAAATAGCGGGAGAACTATCGGATAGGTACGGGATAATGAGTCGACACGGATTGCACTGCTCTCCCCTATCCCACAAATCACTTGACTCATTTCCTGAAGGAACAGTACGGTTTGGGTTTAGTGTGTTTAATACGTTTGAGGAGGTGGATGATACTGTGGAGGCATTGTACGAAATAAGTAAAAAGGCAAAAGTAAAAAGTAAAGAAACAATTAATCATATAACACATTAACCATATAGCCATATAACCCTATAACCCCACATTTAACATTTTAATCAATGGAAGCAATAATACTATTTCACTCAACCAATTATGCCATCTGGGCACAGGATCTTTTAAAAAAGAATAACATCACCTGCAAGACGATACCTGTACCGCGCGACCTCAGCTCCGATTGCGGCTACTGCGTACGCACATCACCCGAAGATTCGAACAGCGCAGAAGAGTTGCTGAAAGAAAATGACGTTGAGTATGACCGGGTTGTTGTAAGGTAGTTTTGGGGGCTCTTTGGATTGGATAGTTGTTGAACCCAATTCAGGATTCTTGTTTTATCTCTATTCGACACCACATGTTTCACATGCGGTTATTTTTGTTTAACCCCTTTCAGGGGTTAGTGTCAGTTAAATCACTGACTACAAATATTACAAGCCCCACTAATTACCTTCAAAATATAATTTCGTAAAATTTACCGATTAAAGATTCTGTACCAATTAATAGAATCTGACAATCGACAATCCATCCATAGACAACACATGTTCAACCCATTTATCATTAACCATTTATCATTAACCATTAACCCTGTAACCCCATCAATTACTCTTCGGGTTTCTCAGGTCAATATTGTTATGAAGAATCCATTTCCCCTTTTCAAATTCATACCCGTTATATGAAAAGTCGGGACCGTAAAAGCGGAATACACCTTTGTAGAAAGGCTCTGATGGCACAAGGTTATCCATCACAATCATCTTCTCCTTCGCATCGTAGCGCAACAGCATATTAGCACCTAACGAGTATTGGAAAATCAAACGGTTATAGGTGTATCTTCCCTGCTTAAAGACGGGAGTTCCAAAACGCGGTTTCCCTCCTGTTAACATCATCATGTCAACAACCCGTTTTTTCACAAACTCATCCTGCCCCTTGTACCCCAACAAAGTGTAGTAGGTCTTCTTCTGATACTTAGTCTCTACGATATCGAGGTATGTAGCTCCATACCACTTTTTTGTTGTTAGTGATGCCCGTGTGGGAGACCTTATTCCATCTGATTTATCGGTTAGCTGAAAGAGTTTCACAGCTCCTTTATCCTCCTTAACAATTACAGCACCATAAAAGAGGTTTGAGAAGTCGCTAAAGGAGATTCCATAGGTACAGATTTTCACCTGCCTATCTTTGGTAAACAGAGTCTTCATTCGTGCAATACCACTCAAATTGTCATCAAACATTACCGGTGATTGCCATACTATTTTCAGTCTCGTTAAAACCAAACTGTTTATTTCCAGCTTCTCACTATCATCTCTTGCCTTACCCATCTCCTCGAACATACATTTCAATTTCAAATCGGAGTACCTCTGCCAAACAAGAGGATTATCAGAATCGGAAAATGATACTTCGTACAGCTTCACTCCTGTAATCATTTTTGATGTAAGGCGAATTACAGGCTCTTTCACCTTTCCGGCGGATTTCTCGTTAAGCTTTATTATTTCGCTGAAATGATGTACCTGAATATCTCCTGCTCCATTCCGGTATTTTGTAAAGAACTCATAATCAATTCCACTCAAATCATGCTGTGTGTAGTAATAGACAGAAAACATATCATCATCAGTAACAATAACTTTCAGAGGCTCTGTTACAGTCTCTGCTTTCACCTGATTATCTGTCAACCAACTGTTAAACTCATCATTAAAAAAAGTAAGCCGATACTTTTTCTCATTAACATCACTGTTTGCCAAAATTTCTGACAGTTGGTTCTGAAAGAGAGAGATGCTGTTTTGCCCCTCTGCACAGTGGAACAGTGTTCCTGACAGAAAAGTAGTAATGAGAGTAATAATGATACGTAAATTCATAACAGTTGATGTTTTTCTATCTTTGTCCACCTGAAAGAAAAGAGGACTTCAGAACAAATATAATAAGTCCTGCAATAAATTTTACATTAAGGCAAGAATAATAAAATATAGAGTATGAAATTGTGGCAAAAGATAGGTAAGCATTTTACACGAAAAACATTAATAGGAGTTGTTATTGGTGGTGCTGGTGGCTATCTGTACTATTACTATGTTGGATGTAACTCCGGTAGTTGCCCCATAACTTCAAATCCATGGGCAAGTGTATTATGGGGGGCTATTATTGGGCTGATTTGGACAGTGAAGTGAGTAGATGGGTTTTGAGATACCAAGTTCCTTGTTCCGAGTTTCGGCTTTGTTATCGTTTACTGAATACTGCTGACTGTTAACTGTTCCTAGTTTCAGGTTCAACATGAAACAAGAGATATAAAAAGAGGAACGAGGAACCAATTACTCAGCTCCTCAATTCCTCAGTTCCTCAAATACTCAATATCTCAACTACTCAATCCCGAGTCCTTTACCATACTTCTCTACAATATAGTCGATATCCTTATCTCCTCTACCCGACAAGTTAATCAGAATAGTTTCATCCTTACTTAGGGTTGGAGCAAGTTTCATAGCATAGGCTACTGCATGTGAGCTCTCAAGAGCGGGAATAATTCCTTCGAGACGAGAAAGTTTCATAAAGGCATCAATTGCTTCTTTATCGTTAATGGTTTCATATTTCACCTTCTCAATATCCTTGAAATAACTATGCTGTGGCCCTACTCCGGGGTAATCCAATCCACTGGCAACAGTATTTACGGGAGCCGGCTCACCACTCTCATCCTGCAGAAGGTAGCACTTAAATCCATGAATCATTCCCGGTTTCCCCAGTGTTAGTGTTGCAGCATGTTCTCCAGTCTTAAAACTTGTACCTGCCGGTTCAACACCATATTTCTTAACGCTTTCGTCGTCGAGGAAGGCTGAAAATAGTCCCATAGCATTTGAACCTCCACCAACACAAGCCATAATATTATCAGGTAGTTTACCTGTCATCTCCTTAAACTGCTCCTTAGCCTCTATTCCCACAATCGACTGGAAATCGCGCACCATCATTGGGAAAGGGTGCGGCCCCACTACAGAACCAATAGCATAAAACTGAGTTACCGGGTCACCCACATAAGCACCAAAAGCTGAGTCGACAGCCTCTTTCAGAGTTTTCAGACCATGAGTTACCGGAATAACTTTTGCTCCTAATATTTTCATTCGGGTAACATTAGGATGCTCTTTGTGCATATCAACCTCACCCATATAAATATCACACTCCAAACCCAAAAGGGCAGCGGCTGTGGCAAGGGCAACACCATGCTGGCCGGCACCTGTTTCAGCAATAAGCTTCTTCTTACCCATCCGTTTTGCCAAAATAGCCTCACCCAAACAGTGATTTATCTTATGCGCACCTGTATGATTCAGGTCTTCGCGCTTCAGATAGATTTGTGCTCCACCTAACTCTTTTGAGAGGTTCTTTGCATAAAACAGTGGTGATGGTCGGCCGGTGTAGTGCCTCTGAAGGTAGAGCAGCTCCTCGATAAATGCCGGGTCATCTTTAATCTTTTCGTATGCCTCTTCAATTTCAACCATAATTGGTTCCAATGGTGGAGGAACAAAACGTCCACCATATTCACCAAAAAAGCCTTTTTCGTCGGGCAAATCAGTACCTCTTAATGAGGTAAAATTCAAATTCTCTTTCATAATAAAATTACATTAACGATAAATAAATAAACCAAAAAAGCCGCAGGTGGTAACCTGCGGCTTTTCTATATTTTTACATATAACCCTACTGTTCCACCTGTTTAATGAGTGAATTACGCCACCACCAAGTATTAACCAGTAAGTTTAACATCTGTTTCTATTTTAATCCAATACAATAATAAACATTCTGATTTAATTATCAAAAACTTTTATTGAAAAATGTATCAAATTGTTTATAAAGGTAAATCATGCACAGAGAAGAGAAAACAGGAAGTCGTATTTTTCGTAAGAGGAGTTCGTACAAGTTCCTAACTACTACCTATACGTTAAATTGATTTTAACACCCACCTTTACCCAGATACCGGGTTGTTGTACACTGCCGATGTCAAAATACTGTTTATTCAACAGATTGTTGATATCAAGAAATAGCATGTACTTTTCTGCCGTCCATTGTAGCCTTGCATCAACAGTAACAAAAGGCTCATACTCTCT
>JALVBA010000177.1 GCA_027010905.1 Marinilabiliaceae bacterium | reverse complement strand
AACAAAGTCTTTGGAAATATTGAAAACGTGAAAGTTTGGCTAGCCAATTTCATCAAAGATAATCTTACTTCTGAAATAATTCAATCTATAAAACCAGAATCCTGCTGTATAACATATAAAATACACTGGTTCTTCTGGTTTTGTGCTGTTTTTTGCGCAATGTGGGTTAAAAATAATCAAAAAGCGGGCAGGGTTTTACTCTGTCCGCTTTTTGATTATCACCTTTTCGAGAATACAATGGTCAGGTTGGATTTGATGTTCCCCGGGTTGAACCTTCAGTAAAAAACATTTTAGGCAATCGCTTTTTATATGCCAGAATAAATACTCCAATAGCATACAGTCCAATATTAAATATCCCAATGGAGAAGATCCCAATAGAAAATATCCCTATTGAGAAAATTCCAACAGAAAATGTCCCTGCTGAAAACACTCCTGCTGAAAATTGCCCTGCCGAGAAGTAGTTTAATGCATATTCGCCTGCTGATAGAGAGGGGGCATAAAACTGATTGAATAGAAGTCCTGCTACTGCCAGAACAATTGCTGTAATTAAAATCCAATACTTTTTCATGATGTCTGTTTTTAAGATTAATTTTAAATGGATGCTTTACGTAAAGTTGTTGTTTGAATTTACAAGCAATATTAGGAAGCATTTTCCTGCCTGAAAAATATTTGGGACTTATAGCACTGTTTTGTGACGGGCATCAAAGCATGGTGACGAATGGAAAGTTGAAGGGATGAAAAACAAGGGTAACGAGTGAGTCTGTGAGCTACTCAACTTGACGAATAAGCAATTTAAAATCATGGATGTACTGCCTAGATACAGCCGCCTCCCTGTTTGTATGGTTAAACACTAAACGGTATCCCTGAGCATTACCGGTAATCTTATTAATCTGTTCAGGGTTGATGATAAATGCCCTGTGTGACTTGAACAGTAACGACTCTTTAGGGATATTAGCCTCAACCAATTTTAGTGTAGTGCGCAATACTTTTTTCACGGGGTTATTGTCTTTTAAATGGTAGATGTAACAATAGTTCCCCTCCGATTCTATAAAAAGAATATCTTTTTCCTGAAGTTCAATAGAATCTTTACCATTATAGGATTTGAAAATGTGTTGTATTGATTGCTCTGCTGATTTGATGCTGCTATCTTTAAGACTACTTGAAAGCTCATTTGCACTTTGCAGGTTTTGCTTCAGATAGGTATTGTTTTTCCATAACAGAATGATGATAGCAGGGATAATACCTATTGCCAGAGTTAGAATTTCAAATGAAAGGAAATACTTAGGGTTAAGCATGTCGAAATGGAAAATATATCCACTGTAAAGGTAGTTTCCAAGCCCAATGGTAAAAAATATCCAAAACATAAAAATGATATGCTTCCCGTTTGTCCACCTCTCCTTATCAAAGATCGATTTCATTAGATAGGGCAAAGCTACAATGTCAATCATTAAAGTCACCAGTACAATTAGTCCGTATCCTGCCAGAATAAGGCTTTTATTAGGCATGCTAAGGTTTGATAATCCAAAAGGTTCAAATAGAGTAATGAATAGAGATGTGAAAATTGCAGTAAATAGTGCACTATTCCAGTTGTTGCTAAAATCAACCGGATAGTTTGTGTTAAGAAATTCTTTTGTACGGATTTTCATAATAACTTGCCTTAGTGTGCTTGCAATACTGCAAAGGTAAAAGAAATATAAACTTTTTTGCCTAATCAGAGATTCTAATAAAACTTCCTTATTGCCTACGCTTACCTCACCCCCTTTATGTTATCAATTATTATTTTGTTACACAGGTTAATTACTTTTGCTCCCTTTAGGGTTGGGGTAAAACAAAAGCAATTAACCGGGCATCAAATGTGATGGAATCAGTGGCTGTGCTTCCTAATATCTCGTCCCTCACGAGGCTTCTCAGAAGCACTATTCTGGCAAAATAGCATTCAGCTATTGTGCAAACCAAAAAAATGCACTATCTTTACTGTACTTTAAGAACAGTACTTTTAGTGCAGCATAAAAAGTGCAAGAAGCAAAAGTCATGAATCCATTTCAAATCACAGATTATATATCATCGGAATTCTTTTGCGACAGGACAAAAGAGACGCAAAAGATAATCTCAGCTTTAGATAACGGCAGAAATGTAACCCTAACCTCGATACGCAGAATGGGTAAAACAGGATTAATTAAAAATGTTTTTTATCGACTAAAATCACGAAAAAATTTAAAATTAATATATGTTGATATCCTCAAAACAGAGGATATGAACGACTTTATTAAAGCATTTGCTGATGTGTTAGTGAAAACAGAGAGGCATAATTTCATGAAAAAACTATCAAAACTTATCTCGGGAATAAGAGGGAAAATTATTTTTGATGATATGACCGGCTCACCTGAAGTTGTATTCGACTACTCCGATGACAGTAGTGCAACTGAACAGTCAATGAATAAAATATTTGAGTTTCTGGCGGAGCAAAAGGAGAAGTACTACATAGCATTTGACGAATTTCAGCAAATTGTAAATTATCCTGAAAAAAATGTCGAAGCAACATTAAGAACATTTATTCAAGGTCAGCACAAAGACCGGTTTATATTTTCGGGTAGCAGTAAACACATTCTTACGTCAATGTTTAATGATTACGGAAGACCATTTTACCAAAGCTCAGACCAGATAAATTTTACTAGGCTGGATAGAGATACCTATGTAAACTTTATTCATCACCACTTTAAATTGCATAAAAAGAGCATTGACAAATCCCTGATTTCAGAGTATGTTGAGAATTTGGACGTTTATACTTTCTATGTCCAGTACTTTTTCAATCGCCTTTTTGAGAGCAGAGCCGGAAAAATAGACCAAAAGATGACACATAAAGTGTTCATGGAGATACTGGCAGAAAGGGAATATATCTATTTTGGCTATAGGAATATACTCACAAAATTTCAGTATAAACTACTCAAAGCAATTGCAAAAGAGGGCGGAGTTAAAAAACCAAACTCAGGAGAATTCATGAAGAGACACAACTTCTTTCAGCAAAGCTCTATCAACAAAGCTTTAAAATCCCTGCTCGAAAAAGAGATGGTATACAATGAAGATGGCGAATATAAAGTGTACGATCTGTTTTTGTCGAAATGGTTGGAACGAGCCTGATACATACACGAACCTGTTATTTTTCTTAAAACATTAAACTCCTATCTTTGTTTTTTAAGATATATATTAGCAACTATGGATATAAACGATAAAAGAGAACAATTAATAGAATATTTCAAGCAATATCCTGAAGGTTACTTGCTCTTTTCAGCAGGCATGGATAGCTGTGCCGTTTTGGGTGCAGCAGTTGCAGCAGGAAGTAATATTGTGCCTATATGGGCTGACAACCAATATTTCAATCGTGCTTCGGACTCAGATATAAAAAAACAGGCACAAAACTTAGGCTCCGACATTTTAATAATTAACGATGTTGTTCCCAATAGTGAAGTAAAAAGCAACAGTAACTTAAGGTGCTTCCACTGTAAAAACCAGATACTTGATACTGTGCCAAAAGAAGACAAGCCGGTGTTTGACGGAACAAATGCGAGTGATGTTGGTGGGTACAGACCGGGGAAAAGGGCATTGAGAGCCTTTGGAGTTAAATCGCCTCTCGACGATTTGGGAATTACTTCCGTTGAAGCAGTTGAGATAGCATTGGGCTTTGGGGCGGATCCCCTCCTGGCAGGTTTAGAGAGTTGTCTTGCTACCAGAATTAACTATGGAATAGAGGTTACTCCGAATAGGTTACAGGCATTGCGAAGTATTGAAAGATTTATTATTGAAAAGACAATGGACTTCGATGTGAGATGCAGAATTGACGATGAAGACCACATCAGAGTAGAGTTGACCAAACCGGAGAGCTACTCTCTTTTGGCTGACGAAGATGCAAGGCAGAAGCTTTTTGATTTTGGTAACCCAGTGAGTTTGTTTGTAACAATAGATGTTCTATCTTCGAGACCAAATACTTATGACAATAGACTAAAGAACTCCTCCACCCCTTCCGAAAAAAGAAGGTAGAGCAGGATAAACACCCATTACAAAAGAAAATATGCTATTATGACTTTTGACGAGCTGTACGATAAAATAAAGAATGACGAGATATCTAGAAGTGAAGCACAAAAACACTTTTCGTTAGATTGGATGGAGACTGCAAACAGATACATACTGGATATTAATCGCGGTATGCGAACCAATATCCCAGAGATTATTTATGGTGAATTCAAAACCCTTGAACAGACCATAGAGGTAACGCAAAAAGTGCTGGAGAAACACCCCAGAGTAGTTGTCTCAAGAAGCCCGTTTTACAAAGAGATTGATGGGTATTTCAGAGATAGCTATCCGGTATTATGGTCGGTAAATGCTGTAATTGTAGGTGAACTACCCGAGCCCAAAGGTAATGCACTCGTCATAAGCGCAGGTGCTGCCGACCATCCGGTAACCTACGAGTGTGAACTGATACTTAAGGCTGTTGGAGTTAATCCAATTGTTTATGAGGATAGAGGAATTTCTCATCCAACCCGCGTGCTTGAAGCCTTAAAAAGTGGTATGGATAAAAATGTGAAGGCCGTTATTGTGGTTGCCGGAATGGAGGGTGCGTTAGCTCCTTTTGTAGCTTCTTTGGTGCCGCTGCCTGTTATTGGTGTTCCAACCTCAGTGGGATACGGTTTCCGAGCTAAAGAGGCAGCCCTCACATCCATGCTTGCATCTTGCGCACCAAACCTTACTGTAGTAAATATTGATGGTGGGTTGAGAGCTGCTGTTGTGGCGGCACTGATTACAAAAAATAGTCAGTAAACAAGTTATCAACATTTAAAAATTATATCAATTAGCTATTACATCGATTGAGTAAATCAACCTATCTTTGTACTTATTTGGTTACATCTTTTTTAATAATCATGATAGATCAGGGAACAGTAGAGCAGATAATGGAGACAGCCAACAGCCAGATTGTGGATGTTGTCTCCGAATTTGTTCAGCTGAAAAGAAGAGGTGTGAACTATCTCGGCAGATGCCCTTTTCACGATGAGAAGACTCCCTCCTTCACGGTATCTCCCCACAAAGGAATTTTTAAATGTTTCGGTTGTGGCAAGGGTGGTAATGCTATCCATTTTCTGATGGAGCATGAGCAGCAGTCGTTTGTTGAAGCAATCAAATATCTGGGAGCTAAATTCCATATCCATATCGAAGAGGAGGAGGTAACGCCTGAAATGTTGAAGCAGCGTAGCGAACGGGAGAGCATGATGGTTGTTACTGATTTTGCTGCTGCTTTTTTCTCTGAGATGCTTAATAATAGTG
Source organism: Marinilabiliaceae bacterium (assembly GCA_027010905.1). GTDB lineage: Bacteria > Bacteroidota > Bacteroidia > Bacteroidales > Marinilabiliaceae > JAADEM01. The sequence continues at coordinate 21,130 of JALVBA010000177.1, read as the reverse complement.
ACGAAGGGAAATCGGTAGGGTTGGGCTATCTTCGTCAGCGGGGGTTCAGGGATGATATCATTGCTAAATTCCAACTGGGCTACTCACCGGAGAAGCGTGATGCTCTAATTGTCGAAGCAAAGAAAAGAGGGTATAAGTGGGAGTATCTCGAGAAAACAGGATTGATGTATGTTGGCGATAACTATAAAGCTGATAGATTCAGAGGTAGGGTAATGTTTCCTATTCACAGTCTGGCAGGTAAGGTGATTGGTTTTGGCGGACGAATATTGAAAACTGACACCAAGAAAGTGGCCAAATATCAGAACTCTCCTGAATCGGAAATATACCATAAAAGTCGTGTTCTATACGGAATTTTTCAGGCCAAACAGGAGATATCAAAACAGGACAAGTGCTACCTTGTTGAGGGTTATACCGATGTAATGTCGTTCCATCAAACCGGCATTAACAATGTTGTTGCTTCATCAGGAACAGCCCTTACGCAGGATCAGATTAAACTAATATCCCGCTTTACCAAGAATGTGACAGTAATTTACGATGGTGATTCAGCCGGGATAAAAGCATCGCTACGAGGTATAGACCTGATTCTTGCCGAAGGGTTAAATGTAAAAACACTGCTTCTTCCTGATGGTGAAGATCCTGATTCTTTCTCAAAAAAAATGACCTCTGACCAGCTTAAAGAGTACATCAAAACAAATGAGTCGGATTTTATAAAGTTTAAAACCAAACTGCTCCTTGAGGATGCTAAAGGCGACCCCATAAAAAGAGCAACATTAATTCAGGATATTGTGAGAACAATTGCAATTATCCCTGATGCCATTACCCGGTCGGTATATGTTAAGGAGTGCAGTGTGCTTCTTGAAATTGAAGAGCCTGTATTGTTTAGCGAGATATCGAAAATAAAGCAGAAGAGGAGTAGTGCTCAGCAAGTACAGGCCGACAGGGAGCGTGCTGCTGCCGCAAAGGCCCGGTCGTCAAACTCTGTAGCAACTCAAAAAAGGATAGAGCAAAGTGCCTTGGACAACTGCGAGCGTCAGGTTCTTCGTTACCTTATAAGATTTGGGGACGTTGTTCTGTTTAGTGAAACAAGCGAAGATAACAAAGAGATAGTAACAAATGTTGGAGACTACATTATCCGTGAACTAAAGATCGACAATATCACAAGCGATAACCCACTCTACAGAAAGGCTTTTGAGCTGTACGAGAATGCTACAATTGGCGAAAACTTTTCGGCACTGAAGTTTTTTGTGAACAATCAGGATATTGAGATGAGCCAATTGGCATCTGATGTTATTGGTAGGGAGTACGAGCTAAGTAAGATGCATGAAAAGTTCGGAAGTGTTACCGATGAGCTGAGCCTGCTGATAGATCATGTTCCTAAGGTTGTCACAGAACTAAGGTTGGAAAAAACAAAAGAAAAAATAGCAAAATTGCAGTTGAAACTTAAAGATTTTGAACTTTCAAGCAATCCTGAGAAGGTTATAGAGATATTGAAGGAGTTGAATAAACATAATATAATTAAAGGTATATTATCAAAGAATCTTGAAAGGATTTTAGGTTAATTGGGAGGGACACTTCTGGGAACCTACGTGTAATTATAAAACCTAAACTTTAATATCGATTATGAGAACAGTTTCCCATTCAAATATAGAATTTATAGAGTCTGTAATTAAGAGCTGCGATGTCTGCTTTGTTGGTATGGTTGACCGGGATGGTAGTCCCTACGTGTTACCAATGAATTTTGGATACAGCGACCGTACAGTTTACCTGCACTCGGCTCCCGATGGCAGAAAAATAGATATTCTGAACAGTAATAAAAATGTCTGTATCACCTTCTCTACCGACAGTGACCTTGTTTATCAGCATAAACAAGTTGCTTGCAGTTACCGCATGCGGTCAACAAGTGTTATTATTACAGGTGAGGTAGAGTTTGTTGAGGATGATGCAGGCAAAATTGAGATGTTGGATATTTTAATGGAGAACTACTCTGCTGATGATTTCAAATATAGCAAGCCGGCTGTTAGGAATGTTAAAGTGTGGAGAGTAAAGACTGAAACTATGACTTGCCGTGAATTTGGGGCTCCGGCCAATAAGTATAAAGACTCTGACCCTGATATTGAGTTTATAATGGAGGAAAAGTAGGGACACCCCAACATTCAAAAAAAACAAGTTGTAAAATATGCAATTCATTTGCAAAATATGTGTTTTGTTTTACAGAAAACGGTTTATTTTTTCCAGTAATTTTTGTGCTCTGTTTTCGTAGGTATGGTCTTTTAATGTTCTTATTTGTCCGGCTTTGGCTATTTCGTTTGCTTTTTTTTCGTTTTCGAGAAGAAAAATTATTTTTTCCATTGCTTCGTCAAAAGAATCAAAAGTTACAATTTCTTTATCGGGTTCAAATAAAATAGGAATATTTTTTTTGTTTTCTTCAATTAAAACTGTTCCAACTCCTGTAGCTTCAAATAAACGCATTGTAGCTGCATAGTCGCCACCAATTTCGCCCTGAATATCAAAAGTTAATTTCGATTTTGCGAGTGCTTGGTACATGTCTATACCGTATTTTGCTCCCTGATATTTTCTTTTCAAATCTTTTGAATACTTATAATACTTTGTAAATTCTGTCAAGCTCTCAATTTTTTTTAATTTTGAAGAATTTATTTTTATTCCCGAAAAAATAATTGTCTTTTTCAGAGCATAAAGCATTTGTAATTTAAGTATTTCTGCATACGAAGTGTTGTACAAATCGCCGTAAAATTTAAAATTTATATCATCTTTTGCGGCAATTCTTTCTATAAACTTTTTTCTTTCCAAGTGAAAACCTTTTCGTGGTATTATGCTTCCAACAAAGACTACATCATCAGTTTTGTTTTCTGTTTTTATTTGATTTAAAATACTTTTGTTAAAAGCATGATATAGAAGAATGTTTTTGATTCCATTTTTATTAAAATTGTCTACAAAAACAGGCGAGCAAGTAGTTACAAAATCAAATATAGATAAAGTTTTTAGGTTTTCGCTAGAGTAGGGGGAACAGCAATTACCAATAATTAGCTTTATACTCGGAATTTTTATTTTCACGGTTTTTAAAAAATCATCTGAATACGGAAAGCTGTCCTGAAACCAAACAACATTGGGCTTATATTGTTTTAATTGTTCTATAATTAGTTTAGTCCCTTGTAAATTTATATTGTTTTCTTCTGACCATTTTTTTTGCAAAAAAGTAGCATTGTTTACAATTTCAAACGCCTCAACGCCAAGTTTGTTTAGTGCTTTTGTATAAAAATTTGACCAACCCAAACCAAAAGACATCAAATGTTTGTATTGTTCGTTGTATGTTTTGTTTATTATTTGTGGATTTTGCTCATAGTAATGTTTTAAAGCAAATTTATAATATCCTGTAATTTTTATTAGTTTCATTTTTCAGTCAGTTTTAATAGCTGAGTCCGTTTTTATCATCTAATTAGTGATGATTTAATGTTTTAACGCTGCTAATCTACTCACTATTAATTGATTGAACAAGTATTCTTTTGTTTTTTATTGAACTAATTGATATTAATAATTATAACTTGATTATATTGGAACAATAATTCTGTCTTACTTTTTTGCCTTGATGCAAAAAAGTAACAAAAAAAATCAAGGCTTATTTCCACTAACACTTTCCGTATATTTGAAGATTAAGTTCGATTGGCTGATCTCCTCATACCTTCGGAGCTTCTCAATCTCCCTAAATCTTCAAACACACTCCAAGCACCAGTGGAAAGAGGCCAAATAGGAGATAACTATTTATTAGAATTGACTCTTTATAAAATCTCCTAAGTTTCCCTGTTTACCCCCTTTACCCCATCAAATAGGCACTCTCAATTTTGTTTGCTCCAAAAGAGTATGGAATTGATGCATACGAATTAACAGGTTTTGTTACAATCAGATTCGCAAGTTTCACAACAGTAATTTACCCTGCCTCCTGTTCAAGCCCCATGGCATACGCACCGTTTAGTGTTGCTGCATTAATTGCCTCCTCGGGTGTCATCTTCATCTTAATTCAGGCGGTAGCAACTACGAAGTTCATATTTCCTGAGGGAGCTGAGCCGGGGTTGTAGTCTGATGCCAGGGCAAGCGGCAGACCGGCATCTATTATTTTACAAGCCGTAGTGTAGGGAATACCCAGAAAATAGGAGCATCCCGGCGGCGCTACAGGCATCGTTTCAGATTTTTTAAAAACCTCAATATCTTCATCTCTTAACTAACTCTTCAAGATGGTCAACCGATAGTGCATTAAACTTTACAGCTGCTGCTACTCCACCAATTGAATTAAATTGATTAACATGAATTTTGGGTGTCAGCCCAAATCTACGACCTGCCTCTAAAATCACCTCTGTGTCTGCCACAGAGAAGTACCCTTTTTCGCAGAATATATCAACATAATCAGCCAGCTTCTCCTCTGCAACTACTGGCATTAACTCATCAATTAATATCCTCAGATAATCCTCTTTCCTGTTTTTAAATTTTTCAGGAATGGCATGAGCTCCCAAAAAAGTAGACTTTATTTGAGTATTCGAGCTCTTCTTCAACCTCTTTATCACTCTTAGCATCTTCGGCTCGCTCTCAATAGTCAGTCCGTAGCCCGATTTTATCTCAACGGCACCTGTATCTTGCGCTACTATCTCCTCTAATCTCTCTTTGCTCTGTTGATACAATTCATCCACTGATGTCTCTTCCAGCTTTTTTGCCGAGTTTAGAATACCCCCTCCTCTGTTAGCAATCTCTTCGTACGACAACCCGTTGATTTTGTCAACAAACTCACCTTCACGAATCTTGCTCTTGGGCAGTATCTTACGAGAGACATTCATCAGTGTAATGGTAGTGCCATGAACAATCCCCTGCGGACCGATGTACATAAATGAGCCGGCAGTCATTTGTCCGTACTGTGTTACCCCAAAAGCATTAAGTCTCTACCAATCGTCAGGTGCAGAGTGGTTGGGAATCATCAGGCCATTGGTGACGATAACCCGTGGTGACTCTTTTGATAAAGGGAACAAACCCATGGGATGACCTGAATAGAGGTGAAGAGTCTGCTTATCGGTCATGATGGCAAGATAGTGCATTGTTAAGAGGTACTGAGACCAGTTTTGAAAAACCGCTCCATAACCGGAAAGTTGAACTTACACAGGCGGGTGAGTATCTTCAAAAAGAGCTGTTGACAAACTTCAAAAGGATGGATGATATATTGAATCATGCCAAGCTGCTAAACGATGGTATTGATGGTAATCTGAAATTGGGATATGTGGGCTCGGCAACGCAAAGACTAATTCCGCAACTGTTGTTGAAATTTAAAGATACCAATCCCAATGTTCTAATCAACCTTACGGAGCTGGATAACAGGAGGCAGATACAAGCACTGCTGAATCAGGAAATTGACATCGGTTTTGTTAGAATGGAACGTGTGCCGAAGAGGCTGGAGATACATCCGGCTATGGAGGAGACCTTCTCCCTGGTATTGCCCACAAGATAGGCTCTTCGGAGTTTCGTAACTAAGCTCAGTTTAAGGATGAGCACTTTATCCTTTTCGATGCCTCTTACAGTGAGTCGTACTACGAAAAGGTGATGCAGATTTTTGATGATAGTGGTTTCTTTCCGAATATCTCACACTCAACGGTTAATGCCAGCTCAATCTACCGTCTTGTGGAAAATAACCTCGGCATTGCAATTGTACCTACATCGCTGAAGTATGGCTACGACCTGAAGATTAAATTTATTGAACTGACAAATATTCCTCAGCGAACAACTCAGAAGATAGTTTGGGGAAGCAGCAATGCAAATCCTGTACTGGAGAACTTTATAAATATTATCCGAAATCCGGAGAGTGAATTTATTTTGGAGTGATGGATACAGAGACCGGGTTTCGGCTACACCTAACTCACTCTCGATGCTTTATCCTCTTAATTGTTTGTAACATTTCGTTTCGGAACGCGTGTTTTAAACAGTAGCTTCAGCATGTTTGAGGATTACATTCTCAACTTGGTGAATAATATTTTGGTATGAATAGTTCTCTGAAATAAATTGTCTGCCGACTTTTCCCAGCTTTTCTCTTTTAGAATCATCATTAAGCAGAGTTGCAATCTTTTCACCTAAATCGGCCAGATTATTTGGAGTGTAGGTTAGTCCCCCCTGTTGCAATCTCTCCCTATTGGTCATATCGTCCTCCATAACTACCGGCGTTTCGGTCAATTGGCAGTCAAGAGCGCTCAAGGTATTCTCTTTAGGGAAAGCAACAACATCAGCCATATTGTAGTAATCATTTAATTGAGATACACTAACTGCATCTAATACTTTAAGTTGAACCTTATTTAACAATCTATTCTTGTTGAAATACTCATTAAAATATTCACCATTCTTGCCACCAACCATTACAAGCACTGAATCAGGAATTGAATCTTCAACCATTGCCAAAGCATCCACTAACAGATGGGGACTCTTGGGATAATTAAATTTCCCGGCATACAAAATCACCCTCTTAGTTGTATCTATACCCAGTGTTACCCGTAATTGCTGTCCGGCTTTAGCGTCGGGATAAAAAACTTTTTCATCTGTTCCAATAAGGTAGGGATAGACATTCTTACTGTCGATGCCATATTGACTAACAAGTATCTCTCTGTTTTTCAGATGCTGTGTAAAAGACGGGTATTTTATATTTCCTAATTTTTGAAACTACAATATTCTTAAACAGAGAAAAATAGACCTTCTCAATTAAACTATTACTAAATTGATTGTATAGAGTATGAGTATCGCAACAAACGAGGAAATCCTGATAAATTCGTTTTTTACTCAACAATAAAAATGCCGTGTATGACTCGATAGCATGAACAAACAGCACGTCAGGTTTTAGTTGGTAAATCTTTTTCACTATACCACTCATTAGCATGTTGTAGCCATGCTTCTTCTCGTATCTCACAGGTAGGCGGTGAATATGAACACCGTGCTTCTTCTCAAAATCTCTGTCTTTCTCCCTGATTACTTCGGCTGTTAGAGTCTTATCGTGACTCCACAATTTCAACGATTCGGAGGTTACAATATGCATCCCAATCTCTTTGCGATGAAACTTCGCTGTGAAATTAAGCTGATACCCCATGTCAGGGTGAAATCAATTCTCTATGTGTACAATCCGTATTTTATCTCTTTGCATCTCTCTGAATATACTGTCTTGTTATTGCCTTACAAATAGCCGTTGAAGCATTTCCATCGCCATAAAACTGAGGGTATGTTAGGGCTGTACGGTTAGGGAAACTCATCAATGAGTTGTAAATAGTGTCACCATCGGCATCGGCTAGTACTGCATTGCCAGATTCAACCAGCTCTACCCATTCTGTTTCAGGGCGAAGTACAACACACGGCTTTTTGAAGAAAAATGCCTCTTTCTGCACCCCTCCCGAATCGGTAACAATCATATCACAATTTTGCTCCAGTATGGTGATATCAAAAAAGTTTAATGGCTCTGTCATAATAAGATTAGGGGTATCACCTAAAGTATCAATAAATAAAGAATCAAGCAGCTGATTCATCATCTTTCTGGCGCGGGGATGAACAGGAAAAACCACCCTCTTACCTGAATTCTGAACAAACTTAACTACAGCCTTTAGAATGGCGCCTATTCTTTCCGGCACATCGGTATTCATGTCCCGATGCATTGTAAAAAGAATAAAAGGATTACCTTGCAGATTAAGATCCTTTAGAACGCTGCTTCTTTCGGTTGCAAGCTGTGCAAAGTAGAGGGAGTTATCGTACATTACATCTCCTGTGTGAATCACTCCGGGACAATCGGGAGTATTAATTTTATCGACACAGTTAAACCCTTCATTTTTTAAATTCTCAATAGCGGTGGTGGTTGGGCAGAAAAGTAAAGTTGAAACATGGTCGCAAACAATACGGTTTATCTCCTCGGGCATTGACTTATTGAATGACCGTAAGCCGGCCTCAACATGAACAACCTCAATACCCATCTTTGCCGCAACGAGAGCTGCCGCTAAAGTTGAGTTAGTGTCTCCGTAAACCAACAAGAAATCGGGCTTCTCCTCCAGAAACACCTCTTCCATCCTCTCCATTATCATTGCTGTTTGCCGGGCATGTGTTGCCGAGCCGCACTGCAAATTATGTTTTGGCTGTGGGATATTCAGCTGTTCGAAAAAATGCCCCGACATATTTTTGTCGTAGTGCTGCCCAGTATGAACAACTATATCCTTTATAGTATCCGGGTATGACGTTTTGATTGCCCGGCTTATCGCTGCCGCTTTAATAATCTGAGGTCGTGCCCCAACAAGATTTATTAATTTAATCATTCTGTAGTGATTTCAATTGTGGATGAAACTGACGGTTTCAGTAAAATCAGTCTTTAACGTTTTGCTTCGAGCATCTTATCGATAGTAGCAAATACCTTTTTGCCATCCCAGTCGGCAGCGCCATGTTTTTGCATAACAATCTTTCCCTCGGGGGATATTAGGAAGCTTGACGGGATTTTGCGGGAGTAGAATTTCTCTGAGACTTTGCCATTCAGCTTGTAGATTGGCATCTCAAATCCTCTTTTCTCAAAATCCTTTGTCATTACGCTAAGCTCTTCACTTGAGATTAGGTAAAAATCAACCTTGCCTTTGTACTTGTCGTAAAGTTTCTGAATTGATGGCATCTCGGCAATACAAGGAGGACACCAGGTTGCCCAGAAGTTTATAAATATAGGTTTTCCCAGCGACTGTTTAGGATAGACAATCTCTCCGCCAGGAGATATTAACCTGCAGGTTAAGTCGTTCGATCCCACAAAAACAATATCGTTGCTTGTGGAGGGCTGAAACATCGTGTAGCGGATAACGGTTGATGAAATAACTTTACGCGAATCGGGAATAATCATTCCAATAAGCAGAGCAAAAAACAGAAAATCAAGAATGATACCTATCGTTGTCTTCTTTCTGCGATACTTAGTCCACTGTTTTTTAAAAAAATCACTCATCTCTATATATTTTACTTATAAATCTGTTGTGCACAGATTACGTAACTTATAACCAATTTGTAAAAACATTTGGTTTGGTATTGTATGTTTTACCATTATCGGCATCTATTGAGATACTAATATTTTTGTACCTCTTCAGCTTAGGCATACTCTTTTTAAACCTGTCGATATTTATCACGAGCTTATGCCCTGTGTCAGGCATAAGAGTCAGTGGGAATATTGGTTGTCCTTCGCTACCCTTTATTTTAAACCGTTTGGTCTTACTAAATCGCTTGAATGTTAATACCGGAGGTTCAAAGGTAATACTATCCTTTGTTTTATTGTTTATTTCAAGATGTAACAGAGTATCACCGTTATGACCGTTTTTACTCTTTTTCACCTTTACAAATACCCATGCCGGCATTAGCTTTTTTATCCATCCTCTTTTTTGTGCCAGATAAAAAATCAGAATTAAGCTTGTCATCAGCAACATCTCCATAAATAATGGATTGTATTTTGGCTGAGGCTCATCGTCCGGCTTTGTAAGTGACTCATAAAAAACTTGCTCTAACGGCTCATCTCCATTGGCAAGGGTGTCGAAATGAATAGATAGAGGCGTGCCTGATTTCTGTGCCGACTCTTTTTTAGGTGCGATATTCCCACCTCTGCCACAAATCTGCAACAGCACTATAAAAGCCAGTCCGGAAATGATAAAACGCCGGTTTTTGTGATAAAATGCTTTTATTTGATATATTAAATTATTCATTAAAAATTCTATTTTGGAAAGGGCAGCAGCCCCTTGTAATTAATAAAGTACTCGCCATCATTAACGGGTTGGCTCATGCCCACGTCACTCTCTTCGTTGCCGTTTGCAATACCGACACCTGCAAACATACAGGTTGCACTATTTTTTTTTGCATGCATCAAAACTCTTGCAGCAACCTCAGGTTTTAGAACTCCCATATCAGGATATCTTGCCGTTCGTACAACAATAAAATACCTAACACCCTCTTTTGTTGCCAGTATTTGAGGGTTAATATCCAACTCTTTTCGTACCTGAAGTACTTTGTAGCCATCATCAGTTAATGATTTAAACACAACTTTAATACCAAGAAAGTGCAACTCTTCATCTGTTAAGATAACTCCTTTTACCATAGAGATATTGTTATACCACCAAAATTAATCCTGTTGGTATTATTTCAACAAATATGGTATAAAATATGGAAAAACAGAAAAATTGAGAAACAGCTTTATATAACTTTAACTAAAAGGAAGTTTTTACAATTCGTTTTTGTTGTTAGATTTGCACCATGCTATACTTATCGCTGGGAATATTGTTAATAGTGATTGTTGCTTTTTTAGTTTCAAGAAGGAGCAGAGATAACGCTGAAGATAGCTCAGGAAAGGAAGTTGCCTCCGATTGCTGTGGTGCTCATGATGTGTGCGAAACAGAAAGTTTGCTAAGTAGTAGCACTGAGATTCTCTATTATGAAGACGAGGAGCTTGACCGGTTCAGTGATGCCGTGCAGAATAGTATTACTGATGATTCCGTTGAAGAGTTCCGAGAGGTGCTATATTCGTTGAAAGAGAGTGAGGTGTCTGCCTGGCTGAAAAGCCTACATTTACGCAGAGTAACAATTCCGGAGATAATAAAGGAGGAGGCGCTAATGATTGTTTCAGAACGACGATTCCAGACAGAGGATGCTGGGTAATACAATCCTTAAATAACAAATCGGAACAATGAAATTTAAGCAGATGATTTAGTTCATTTTTCAAACTAAAAAACCGCCCTCTATTGCAGGGCGGTTTTTTAGCATTTTTTTCTAATTTACTGTAACGGTACAATTAGCAGTCCCTTTTTCTGAAACAACAATACTTCCTGCTTGAGCAGTTTTCCCATCTTCGGTATTTACATAAACAGTATATGTTCCTGGAGCAATACCAATAAATGTAAATGTTCCGTCGGTTTTTGTGTGGGTGTAAATTTTATGTCCGTCAACCGAAACATAAACCTGAGCATTCTCTTCTGTATTTCCGCCAACTGTTACTTTTCCGGTAATTTTTCCGGTCCGGTCTAAATCGCAAACTCTGAAATCGGCATCGAAATCGCAATTTGTAATGGAGCTGATTGTTGAAATCCAATCGGAAAAGTAGCCACCACCAATAGGCCCAAATTTAAACGAATTATCAACGTCTAAATCGAATAACACCTCTGAGGCTGAACCCTCTTCCACAACAAGTTCCGGTTCAATAGTAATTGTTGTAGTACCTGTTGCAGCACTGTTTAAGTTGAATTTCGTTCCGTTTGATAATTCAACCGATGCATCATTCAGAGTAACTCTTGCCTCAACATAAGTTCCAGCTTTGATATTTGTTGTTTTTACTTCAGCGGTAGCACCATTTGTCAAATTAACCATGTTGTACGATGTGCTGCCATCGAATAAAGTAACGAATTCACCATTGGCAGTTTTCACCTCAACTTTGGCAACACCAATATTTGCTTGAGTTACAAATTCAAAAGGGAATGGTGCATCTGTTAAAGTTACCGTAACTTTTCCTTCTCCGGCCGGAATTGTTGTGTCGTCTTTTTCGCAAGATACAAGTACCAATATTGCGAATAGTGGTACAATTAATTTCTTAATCATCTTTCTCATAATAAATAATTTTAATTTAACTGAATTAATAATATACACTTCAATGTTTTATTATGGAGTAGAACGCATTTGTTGCAAAATTGTTTTGAGCAAATGTGTAAAAAAAACAATAATATTCCTAACCATCTAAAATGCAAATGATTACAAACAATATTTTTTGAGAATTAACCTGAAATACTAATAATTTACTATTCTTTATCAACAAAAAGATAAGTAATAACATCGCCGTAGGGGTCGGGCTAAAAATTAAAATATACAAAACCTTTTTCTGTAATTATCAACAATAAATAACATAAGACTACGTATTATGAAAAGAATATATAATAAATGCAGAGTTAGTTTTTGTGTTGTATTAATAGCAATGGCAATACTTAACTCTTGTAGCAAACAGAAGTTAAATACAACAGATATGTATATAAAAGGGAATTGGAGTGGAAACCTTAGATATGAAGACCCAAATATGAGTACGCACTGGGAGTATTTTAGTGCACATTATCCCTCTTCAGGCACAAAACATTGGAGGTTCAGTCATATTCATATTAGTCCATCCATTATCACCGGTAGTTTAAGTTCATATGATTCTACATGGCTGATATGGTATAATATTAATGGCACAAAAGTAAAGATTAATGATGTTTCAATTACAGATTTATACTGGGAAGCAAGAGGGCATGTTTATATAAAAGCTGTTTTAACCTTGTAAATATGAGGATAATAAATTTAATCAAAAAGACCTGCCTGAGTTTTGGCCTAGCAGGTCTTTTATTAACACTATCATGTACAAAGGAACTCAACTTTAATGACTACACAGAAGATAAACAGTATGTTCTTAATAGTTTATTTAAAGCCGGTAACTTGTTAGATGTTTATGTATATAAAACACAAAGCCTTAACAATAGCAATACAGAATTTGCTGTTATAAAAAACCTGAATGTTTGCTTGTATGAGGGCAACAAAAAGGTTGATGAAGCTACGCTTGTTGAGGATAGTGTTTATCGTTTCTCCTATTATCCCTCCTCCGGTGTTGAGTATAAAATTAACATAATAGATACATTAAATAATGTAAGTATGAGTGCTTCAGATTTAATACCTAAACCAATAGCCATTACGAAAGCTGATTATTATAGCCAATATTCTTTTACTGACGAATATGAACTGAAATACAACAAGATTTACATTGAGTTTACAGATGAACCAAAAACTGATAACTATTATGAAGTATTGGTTGTTGGTAATGGAGCCCTTATTATTAACCATCCGGCAGTTTCTTATAACCATAATGATGATGCCGGTAGTAAGGTGCTTTTCAGCGATGAGTTATTTAAGGACAAAACACTCCGGGTATCTATATATGCAGCATATGTATCTACAATTCCTACAATAAAGCTCCGCAATGTTAGTAGAGTATATTACGACTATTTTAAAAGTTTAGAAGCACATCTTTATAATCAAAATGTACTTATACTCGATGATCGGCCAATTGACTTACTGTTTAAGCCACTTCCAACAGAATTGTATTCGAATGTAAAAAATGGCTTAGGAGCTTTTGCAACCTATGCAGAAACAAGTATTCGAGCAATACAACAAGATTAATCAACCAAAATAACTATGCACTATATTTTTAGAGTTACAACTCTGTTTTTTATGTTATTAACAAGTGTTGCACTTTGGGCTCAAACAAGCCGGGTGTGTGGCTATGTTTTGGATAAAAATACATTGGAACCTCTAATTGGGGCATCGGTTGTTATAAAAGGTTCGCGCGGTATAGCCAGCGATAAAAATGGTTTTTTTTGTATTAATGCAGAAACCGGTAAAGCGATTCAAATCTTAAGCTCTTATGTGGGATACAAAACCGAAGCATTAAAAATCACATTAAATAACGATACTACACTACAACTATTGCTTACCCCCGGATTATCCCTGTCAGATGTTACTGTTACTGCGCCCGTAAATAAACGAGCGGACGTAATAAACATGCCCATTAGCAGGATAAAATCAATCCCCAGCTTAACCGGAGAGCCTGATGTACTAAAAGCTATACAAATGTTACCCGGCATACAAGCCGGAAGAGAAGGCACCAGCGACCTATATGTAAGAGGGGGCGAGAAAGATGAGAATTTGTACCTGCTGGATGATGTTCCATTGTATTACGTTAACCACATTGGGGGTTTTATGTCGGTTTTTGACGTAAATATAGTAAAGGATATAAATATTTATAAAGGTGTTATTCCGGCTCGTTTCGGAGGTCGATTATCATCGGCCATTGATGTAAAGTTAAAAGATGGTGATGCTTCGAAAAAGAAAGGTGAATTCATGTTAGGCTTATTGGCAAGTAAAGTTTATATGGAAGGCCCGGTAAATAAATCACAAAAAACCAAATATCTAATTTCGTTACGCAGATGCAACATTGATTTGCTAACTCGTCCCTTTAGTCTTATGACCACAAACGGAGACGAAACATTTGCCTACACATTTTATGATGCTACCACAAAATTAACACACACATTTAACATCAAAAGTAAAATTACTGCATTAATCTATTTCGGAAGGGACAAGCTCTATTTTCGTCAAAAAGGCATGATTTCCGATGGTATGAGCGAAAGTAAAAACACAACAAAAAGCAAAATTAATTGGGGCAACAGGGTATTTAGTATTAAGTGGAACTATCTGTTTAACAACAACATATTTAACGAAACAAATTTTACTATTAATCGCTTTTTTAATGCCAATAAATCAATCATTAAGAATGGAACGCTTGAAGATGAAACAGTTTTTCGTTCTAGCATTAACGATTACTCACTTCAAAATCAGTTTAAAATAATAAACACAAAAACAAATCTTTATATAGGGGTAGGTATTAATATGCATAATTTTAAACCCATAGTAAGTAGTATATATTCAGAAGATGGCAAGGAGACGGAACGTGAAGAATTTAATGTATCTAGTATGGTCCCGGAGCTCTATGCTTACTCCGATTTCCGGTGGGACATAACACCAAGGCTTACCTTCACCCCGGGTTTACGGTTTGTGTTTTGGCCACACATAGACAGTTTTAGTTTTGATCCTAAGATATCTTTAACTTACTCCATATTACACAACATGCACTTAAATGCGGGGTATTCATATAACAATCAATATATCCACCTACTTTCAGGAGCAAATGGCGGTATCTCTTCAGAGTTATGGATACCCAGCTCAAGCGTTCTACCTCCCAAATCAGCTGAGCAGGTATCACTTGGTGCAATTTTCACTCCTGACAAATACTCCTTTAGTATTGAAGTATTTCATAAAATCTGGAATAATCTCGTGGTCTTTAATCCCACACTATCATTAAATGATGCATCAAATTGGGATAAGATGGTTGAGTCAGGAGGAACAGGTCGGATGAATGGCTTAGAGATGTTAGCAAGTAAAAACAGAGGTAAAATCACTTACTCCATTGCATACACCTTGTCAAAGAATATGCGAACCTTCAATGCATTAAACAGAGGTCGCGAATTTCCGTTTAAATATGACAGAAGACACGAGTTAAGTACCTATTTCGCATACAATTTCTCAAAATCAAAAAAAATTGCAATAACATGGGTATTCAATTCAGGCACACCGATTACCGTGCCAACACAATGGTATCCTGCAATTCAAGAAGATGTATTGGGCTTTGCACACCCTCATTATTATTCAAGTTTAAATAATTTCCGTACAGAACCATACCATAGGTTAGATATTGGTTATTCACGGAGTAAAATGAGAGGCAAAACTGAACGTGTTTTATATCTTGGTATTTACAATGTTTACAACAACTTAAATACTTTTTATACAGTCATCCGAATAGAAGACAGTAAGTTTAAACTTTACAAATACACATTATTTCCTTTTATGCCATCAATAAGCTACACAGTTAAATTCTAACTGTTCAAATAAACAAAATGCCATATTTTAAAGAACTTACAATGGATTTCACTTTAACAGGTGAGAATCATCTTTATTTGAGCCTAAAGGAATACTATCCAACTCAGCCTTTAACGGTTGGATAAACTCTTTAAACGATGCTGAGTTTTCGGGTTTAACAGGCTCTACCGGAGGTGCTTTTACTTTAAGAGGGTCTACCGGATGCCCCTGTTTATACACGCGAAAGTCAAGATGTGGTCCTGTTGCCAGACCCGTGTGACCAACGAAACCTATCAGCTGACCTTGCTTGACACGCACACCTTTAGCCATTCCTTTAGCATATCCTCTCATGTGCATGTACGACGTTGTATAGACACTATTATGCTTTATCTTCAGATAATTTCCACCTCCACGTTTCTGATACCCTTTTGCCACTATCCTTCCATCTCCTAATGCATAAACCGGAGTACCTTCGGGAGCGGCATAATCAACGCCATGGTGTGGCCGATAGATTTTCAGAACAGGATGGTAACGATGGTTTGAAAAACGACTGCTGACTCTGGAAAATTTCAAAGGAGCTTTCAGGAAAGCTTTGCGCAGACTATTTCCTTCTTCGTCAAAAAAGTTCCATGCACTATCCTGCTCAAAATAGAATGCGTAATAGTCATCTCCCCTGTGGTGAAACAGTGCAGCATACACTTTGGTAATATTTATCGAAACAGAATCAACAAATTCCTCATCGTAGATAGCTTTAAAATAGTCTCCCTTCTCGATACCAAAGAAATCTACAGTCCAGGCAAAGATATCGGAGAGCTCAACGGCAAGCATTGGGGTGATATTTTCATCTTTTATTGTGTTCCATAAAGATGAAGTGATTACTCCACTGGCAGTTTTTTTTACAGTAACAACATCCTTCTTGTCGCGGTAAACATTTATGGAGTCTCTCAAGTCAGCCACCATGTATTCAGTATTGTCAATCTCATAAACAAAGCTTTGAAGTGTCTTCAGACTATCCTTGGTAAAGAAGATGGTGTAGAGGTTACCTCTTTTAAATTTTCTGACATCAAAAATCGGCTTTGCCTTATTTGCAATTTTGTATACATCCGAATAATCCAGACCATTTTTTGTGAGTACATCGGCCAGATACTGGTTTCTCTTTACTTTGTACTGTTCGATGTAGAACGAGTCTACAGCTAAGCCGTACAACAGTTCAGGTTCAGGAATCTCTACTACCTCGAGAGTGTCAATTGTTTCATTAGTAACAGGTGAAGCCAGATGCCTGTTTTTAACTAAAAAAACAATCAATCCGGCAGCTAATGCTGCAATCAGAGCTATTATAATATATTTTCTTTTCATCTTTCTAAATTTTAATTCTGTCAAAACCTTTACCGTAAACTCCCATAACATTACCCATAGTAATAAATGCATCGGGGTCTACTCTTTTTACAATCCTGAATATTTTAGAGGATTGGTTCTTGTGGGCAATTACCATCAATACTTTTATCTCTTCGCCCGAATAGCCTCCATGGCCGTTGAGTATTGTCATACCTCTGTCGGCCTCATGGATAACGAGCTTTTTAATCTCTTCGGGCATCTTGGAGATGATAAAAAATTGAACGGTCTGACTATTTCCCGATAACACCAGATCAACGGTGTATGCTAAAATTGCCATGGTCATATACCCGTAAACCATTGTTTCGAGTGACTGAAATATAAAGTACGAGGAGGATATGATTACTACATCTATACTAAGAAGCAATTTTCCCAGACTTATGTTTTTATACTTATTGATAATCATTGCAATAATATCCGTTCCCCCGGTACTGCCACCATTGATAAACACAATGCCTGAGCCTATGCCTGCCAATACACCCCCAACAATAGCATTCATCATTGTTTCATGCATTATTGGAGTGGTAAACATAGGTTGAAACAGAGCTAAGAAACCTGAAAGTATAACTGCTGCAACAATGGTACGCACACCAAACGATGCTCCCAGTATCTTTATTGCGGCAACTAAAAGAAAACCATTAATTATTAATGTTGTCAAACCTACATCCCAACCAAGAACAAAGTAGAGGACAGTGGCAATACCCGTTAATCCGCCCCCCACAATTTTTGCAGGAATCAGAAAAGCAGTCCACCCCAAAGCACCAATGCCCAATCCTATGGCCATCATCAGGTAGGAGAGGAACAGTTGCCCCCTTCGGCTCCCGCTTAGGGGGAGGGTTTTCGCAGGGTTTTTTGGGTTCGTCTGATTCATTTTTGTGTTTTGATTTTATGATATGTTGATCTATTGTGGGGACAAACGGCCCAGTAGGGACAAACGGCCGTTTGTCCCTACTGGGCCGTTTTTACCCCACCACCACGTTCACAATCTTCTTTGGTACAACTATCACCTTACGTACTGTTTTTCCTTCAATCCATTTTGTAGCCTGTTCGTCTGCAAGTATCCTCTCCTCAATAGTATTTTTGTCAAGGTCGGCAGGAAGGTCAATCTTGAATCTCATCTTTCCGTTAAACGAAACGGGATAAGTTATGGTAGATTCGATAAGGAATTTCTCCTCCCATTTTGGCCACACTGCATCACACACTGTGGTAGAGTGCCCTAACGACTCCCAAAGCTCTTCGCTCAGGTGAGGCGCAAAAGGCGCAAGCAAAGCAATCAATGGCTCCAATACCTCTCTTTTGTGACACTTCTGTTCTGTCAGCTCATTCACGCAAATCATAAATGCACTCACGCAGGTGTTAAAGGAGAATCGCTCGATATCGCCTGTTATCTTTTTAATTGTCCGGTGAAGAGTTCTCATCTCATCAGGAGTGGCTTTTTCATCAGTCACAATTAGAGCATCGTCTCTGTCGAAAAATAGTTTCGTTGTTTTACGTAAAAATTTATGCACCCCGTCGATACCTTTTGTGTCCCATGGTTTCGACTGTTCCAGAGGTCCCAGAAACATCTCATACAGACGTAATGTGTCAGCACCGTACTGCTCGATGATATTGTCAGGATTAACAACATTGTACATCGACTTCGACATCTTCTCTACAGCCCAACCACAAACATACTTTCCACCTTCTTTGCCGTCAGGCAGCTCTTCAAGAATGAATTCAGCATCCTTGTATTCAGGGTTCCAGTTGCGGAATGCATCCAGATCCAAAATGTCGTTGTGAACGATGTTCACATCAACATGGATAGGTGTTACGTCGTAATCATCTTTAAGGTTCAGCGACACAAAGTTGCCGGTATCTTTTATGCGATATACAAAGTTTGACCGCCCTTGAATCATCCCCTGATTTATCAGTTTCCTGAATGGTTCATCTTTCACAATCTCACCAATGTCGTACAAAAACTTGTTCCAGTAGCGCGAATATATCAGGTGACCTGTGGCATGTTCGGTACCACCAATGTAAAGATCTACATCCTGCCAGTATTCGTTAGCCTCTCTACTCACAAGTGCGTTGTTGTTGCGCGAATCCATATATCTTACAGAGTATGCTGAAGAGCCGGCAAATCCGGGCATTGTGTTAAGCTCTAACGGATAACCCTCTTCGGTAACCCAGTTTTTCGCACGCCCCAGTGGTGGTGCTCCATCTTCGGTAGGCAGATATTTATCAACCTCCGGAAGTTCTAAGGGTAGTTTAGACTCGTCAAGCATGTATGGTAATCCGTCCTTGTAGTAGACAGGGAACGGTTCGCCCCAATATCGCTGACGACTAAAGATGGCATCGCGCAAACGGTAGTTAACGGTCACTTCGCCTAACCCTTTCTCTTCGATATACTCTTTTGTTTTGGCAATCGCTTCCGGCACTGTTAATCCGTCTAAAAAGCCTGAGTTAATCATATATCCGGCCTTTGAGTCTTTAGAGTCACTCCACGTTGAGATATCACTTGGTTCCTCACCCTCAGGTACAACAACCTGAATGATGGGTAGGTTAAACTGACGTGCAAAAGCAAAGTCGCGGGTGTCGTGACCAGGAACAGCCATGATTGCCCCGGTACCGTATCCGGCCAAAACATAATCACTTACCCAAACCGGAATATTCTCGTTGGTTAACGGGTTAACGGCATACGAACCAGTGAAGACTCCGGTAACCTTTTTAACATCACTTATCCGTTCTCTCTCGGTACGTTTCTTTGTCTCTTCAATATAGGTCTCAACACCTGCTTTGTACTCTTTGGTGGTAAGCTGCTCAACCAGCTCACTCTCGGGAGCCAGAACCATAAAGGTAACTCCGAAAATAGTATCGGCTCTCGTGGTAAAGATCTCCATCTCAATGTCAGAGTCAGCCACTTTGAAAATCATGTTGGCACCTTCGGAACGGCCTATCCAGTTCCGCTGTATCTCCTTTAACGAATCGGTCCACTCAACACTATCCAGTCCGTCGAGCAGACGTTTTGCGTAAGCTGAAACTCTAAGCAGCCACTGGCGCATAACTTTCTGTTCAACAGGATGACCTCCTCGCACAGAGAATCCTTCTTTTATCTCATCATTGGCCAACACTGTACCGAGGGCAGGGCACCAGTTAACCATTGCATCGGCCAGATAGGCCAGCCTGTAGTTTAGTAAAATGCCCTGCTGATTTGCATGCGATTTTGAGTTCCACTCTTCGGCAGAAAACTCTAACTTCTCAGTGCAGGCCAGGTCGAGCCCGGCACTGCCTGTATGAGAAAAAACATCTTCAAGTTCAGAAATTGGTCGAGCCTGCTCTGCCTGATTACAGTAGTAGGAGTTGAACATCTGCTGAAATGCCCACTGTGTCCATTTGTAATACTCAGGGTCAGAAGTCCTGAACTCACGATCCCAATCGTATGAGAAGCCTATCTTATCTAACTGTTCACGATATCGTTTAATGTTGTTCTCGGTTGTTACAGCCGGGTGCTGTCCTGTTTGTATTGCATACTGTTCGGCAGGAAGTCCAAAGGCATCATACCCCATTGGATGCAGAACATTGAATCCGTTTGAACGTTTGTAACGGCTGTAGATATCAGATGCGATATAGCCTAAGGGATGACCTACATGCAGTCCGGCACCTGAAGGGTAGGGGAACATGTCCAGTACGTAAAACTTTGGACGTTTGGTGTCGATATCTACTTTGTATATTTTATTCTCTTTCCAGATTTTTTGCCATTTCTGCTCAATATCTTTGAAATCGTATTCCATCGTTATAATTTTTTAATTTTGTTAGAGATATACCCATATCTCTCAACATGCATCTGTATCACTCCACCATACGTTTGTATGATGTTACATACCCAATCAATATCAAACTGCGAAAATATGAAATGTTTTTATAAATCAGTTCACTAATCACGGCTAAATATTATTTTGAGGTGCTGGGTTTAGTTTTTCTCTTTGCAAATACATTTTTCTGAATATGAATATTTATTAATAACTTATTCAGACATCACTTTTATGCGCCTTTCATTTTTGTCTTGATACCCCGCTGTGCGGGACAGGCAAAAAAATCAAGGCTTATTTCAGATTGCACTTTCCATATAATTATAGATTAAGTTCGGTTGGATGATCTTCTCATACCTTCGGAGCTATCCAATCTCCCTAAATCTTCAATCACACTACAAGCACAATCTGAAAAAGGCCGAATAAGGTGCAATATATGAGGG
>JALVBA010000176.1 GCA_027010905.1 Marinilabiliaceae bacterium | reverse complement strand
TGTACTGTTACAATAAATGCATTTTTTTTGTTCATAACCTTTGATTTACTTCAAAGACAACAATAATAAGCATTACAGACATTTTGAGCCTAAATATTGTCTATTAAGCCGAAATAATAGATTAATGAATTTCCTGATCTCTTTTTAGCCTAAATAATTCATCACGCAAAGACGCAAAAGCGCAAAGTGTAGCTAAATAGTAAGATGGCAATTCAAATTGATTGAACTTACTAATATTGAATATTTTGAGTATGAGTTATTAATTCACTTACTCTTTGTGGCTTAGTGCCTTTGCGAGAAGATTCATGAATAATGCAGTCTAGATATTTTTCTGAAAAAGTCTACCCTGCCATGTCCCTCTTTCTTTAAGTCTTTTTTCCACTTTTGCTACAAATTCAAAGTTTTTTAAGCCCCAGCTGGGAGCTATCAATAATTCAGCCGGAGCCTGACTGACGAATCGTTCCATCACTATCTCAGGATTTAGTACTTCGAGAAAATCAACAATAATTTCAACAAATTCTTCGGAGGTGAAGAGATGAAATTTATCACTGGTTTTTCTATATTCGTGTCCATACAGTGACCCTGTAACAATCTGAAGCTGGTGTGTCTTTAAGAAATCTATTGGTAATTCTGAGACTCTTTGTGCGTGTAGCAGGGTATTGGAGAGAGTCTCGCCCGGTAGTCCCAAAATCAGATGCATGCCGATGGGAATATTCCATTTTCTTAACCGGCAAACAGCATCAATCGTATCCTCCCATGTGTGCCCCCGGTTAATTGCGTTAAGCGTTGAGTTGATAGTCGATTCAGCTCCAAGCTCAATAGCCACATAATATTTCTCTTGCCATTTTGCGAGCTGTTCCAATAGATTATCCTCAATGCAATCGGGGCGTGTGCCAAGCACAATGCCAATTACATCGGGGTGTGATAAGGCTTCAGAATAGATGTCAGTAAGGTCTGCTGTTTTGCCATAGGTATTGGTGTAAGCCTGAAAATAGGCGAGATATTTCTGTCCTTTATATTTACCGCTAAAGAATGAGATTCCTTTTTCTATTTGTTCTCTTACTCCTGACTTTGGGGAACAGTAGTTGGGATTGAAAGTGCTATTGTTACAAAAGTGACACCCCCCAACACCCTTCGTTCCATCACGATTAGGGCAGGTAAATCCGGCATCAATAGATATTTTTTGCACACGCTCACCAAAAACTCGTCTGATGTAGGAGCTATAATCATTATATCTTTTATTCTGAAATGGATTACTGCTCATGAATTATAATTGTCACTCTTTTAATCACACAAAAGTAAACATATTTTTAAATCATCCATACCCATAGCCTCTTTAGGCTAATTATTTCTCGTAGCACTTGAAGTGAAGGCCTCACTGTGAAACCTTCACTTTTATGCTATAACTTGTAATACAAACCTTACCGGAATACCTATTACTTTTCCTTTTAATTCAGGGATTTTAATCAGCGGAAGAATTCTAACAATAGCATAGGCCGCCGCTTTGCTTAATATCTTTGAATTATTATCCTGTGTTCTTTTAGTATCTTCTTTGACTAAGGCGGTTACAATCATTTCCTCCAATAACATGTCAACGCCTGACGGTTTTTTTGTTGTTGGGATCTCTGTAATTCCTCCATTTTCCTCCACTTTAACATAAACGGTAACTACTCCTTCGAGTGACTTTTCTTGAGCCTCTAAAGGATATATTATGTTCATTGCCAATGCTCTGTGAAGGTCTGATATGGTGGTAATCATTTTTCTATTCTTAGCTGAAGAATTATCAGGAGGAAAAACTATACCCTCTTTAAGCTTCACTATTATCACCCCGTTCTTGCCTTTGTCGCCATACTTTTTTGTTGCACTCTCATCCTTTAAAACAGTTACAGATTCAATATACTTTGCATCAAGTTGATTTATTGACACATTAGTCTCTATACCGTTTATAATAAAAAGTGGTTTTCCTTTTGAAGAGTCATAATCAAATAGTTTGTCAATAGTTGAAGGTGATTCTTTGGTGTATATTTCAACCACACCATTTTCACCTTTCTTCCCGTATTTGGCTACAGCCTCTTCTTTTTTTAGTTTTATTACATCTTTTATTATCGTTTGCCGCGATAAATATTTATAAGCCTCACTTCTGTCAATCTCTTTGCCGTCTAAATAATATACAGGTTCTTTCCAGTCAGTATCCTTCATAGTTACAAGAACTACTCCATTATTACCCTTCTCACCATAGAGTTCCGTAGCTGATTTTTCCTTTAAAACTGAAATGGAAGCAATGTAATTTGGATTGATACTATTTATTTCGTCGACCTCTTTTCCATCAACAATGTAGAGCGGTTGATCTATCATACTCTTTGTAGATTTCAGCCTGATAACCGGTAAGTTTAAGTTGCTTTGTTGTGATGATCCTTCCATGTTTTTATGCTCACTATAACCAACCACTACAACATTATCTTTAGATTTTAAATTTATTTGCTCTTTTAGTTTTATTAGCACAACTCCATTTTTGCCCTTTTCTCCATACAATTCAACACCTGCTTCTCCTTTTAAAACAGACACTTCATCAATTTGCTCAGGGGCAATTCCATTTATGCTATTTGTTATCTTACCATCAACAACATACAGTGGAGGTTTATTGCTGTTAGTGAGTGTATTCAAGCCGGACTCAAGATTTCCCATTGAATCCTTATGATAACTCTTTTGTTTCCCATAACTATTAACTATAACTTCTTTATTACTAATCGTGGTATCTGTCTTTACTATTGGATAGCCTATGACAACCTTTCTTTTAACGGGGTTAACATCAAGTTGAACCTCTATGTTCTGTTTGTCTTTTTTGGTTAGGTCTATATCAAGATATTTAAGTTTATATCCCGACTTAATCAATAAAATAACATCTTTCTTTTTTTCATAATCAAAACTGAATGCCCCCTTACTGTCGGTTGTTGCTAGCATAGCACCAAACTTATTGTAAATTTTCACACTGTCAAGAATGTCTCCTTTTTCCGTAAGTACTTTACCTGATAATTTTGCTTTTACCTTTATAGAATCTGAAGCAACTACCTCCGGGGTTAATTCCTTCATTTCTGTTTTAACCTCTCTGTTCGACAATCCCATCACCAGAATGGCAAGGAGAGGGAGAACTACTAACTGTTTTAGAAATGTATACCTACTTCTCTTTTTCCTTTTCATCATGATTATTCTGTTTTTAAGTTGTGACCCGTTTAGAGCTGTGAGAAATGGTGCAACTCCATCTTTATCGGCCAAAGTAAGCATTGCCATCTGGTATGCCTGTGGGTTATGTTTTTGCACTATTCTGTTGTCAGTGATATATTCGAGGTTGTTTTTCACAGCATCCTTTATCAGCCAGGCAAAAGGATTAAACCACTGAGCAATAAACATCATTTCAGTTAAGAGAATATCGACTGTATGCTTCTCTCTAACATGGATATCTTCATGATTCACTATCATCTTCAGGTTGGGATGGTTGAGTGTCTGTTTTGAGAGTACAATTTTATTAAAGAAAGAGAAGGGGTGAACATCTTCTTTGGTTACACAAATGTCAGCATCAAAGATTTTGTGATTTTTAGCTTTCTTTACGATAGATAGAGCCCTAAAATATCCAAACAGAAAGTGCAGGCCAAAAAACAGAACTCCCAACGTATATAGTCCGAAAAGGTAGTGATACCACAAAAGAGTGTGAGTTTCTGATTCAACAAAACCTGTTCCTTCTGCAATAATTGCTGAGTTACCTATCCCAATTGTTGATACAGGGTCAACATATTTTATCGTGGTAAAAGTGATGAGAGGTATAACAAAGCTGATTGCCAGCGATACCGGTAGATAGATTCGGTTAAATGCAAACTGCTTATGGTATTGAAACAGTGTTAGATAAACAATATAAAACAGACCTGTTGCAATTGCTACCTTTCCTAAATAAATTATGAGATCTTCCATTATTTCTGATCTTTAATTATTTTTACCAGCTCATCAATCTCTTCGGGTGATAGGTTCTTCTCTTTAACAAAAAAGGCTACTGCACTTTTATAGGAGTTGTCGAAATAGTCGGTTACAACCTGATTCATAAACGAACGTCTGTACTCCTCTTTTGTGATTAGAGGATAATACTGGTAGGTATTACCGTACTGCTTAAATCCAACAACACCTTTGTCCTGTAGAAGTCTTACCAACGATGAGGTTGTGTTGTAGTGTGGTTTAGGATCCTGATACAATTTGATGATATCTTTTACAAAAGCTTTTTCAAGCTTCCAGAGGATTTTCATCAACTCCTCCTCTTTGCGTGTTAACTTTTTCATGTTGTTAATTTTATGATAATACAAACATACAACTGTTTTTTCAGTTTGCCAACTTATATTTCAGGTATTCAACTGAAAAAACAGTTGAATGCCTTGAAGAACACATAATAAAAAGAGCTGCTCTATAATGGGAGTGTTTGATAAAATATAGTATATTTATCAAAAATAAATAGATGGTATCGGACAACATAAAATCAGATCCTGACAGCTGGGTAAACAGATATGCTGATAAGCTCTATGCCTATGCTGTTTCGCGGGTTGGCAGTGTTGAGATGGCTGAAGATATGGTTCAGGATACCTTTTTGGCAGGGTTGAAGAGTCTAGCTTCGTTCAAGGGTAATAGTACTGAGTACACATGGCTGGTTTCAATCTTGAAAAGAAAAATTATTGATTTCTACCGGCAAAAAGCCAACAGGTCTACGGTTTCAATAGATGCTGAAGAGACACGATTTAAACAGAGCGGGTCGATGATTGGCCACTGGCTTAAGGAGAGAGGTCCTAAAGCGTGGGATAATGAGACAACAGCCAAAATTGAAAATGAGGAGTTCATGAAGATTCTGAACTACTGCATCAAAATGTTACCTGACAAATGGGCTTCGTGCTTTATTTTGCGTGTTGTTGAGGAGATGCCGGGAAGTGACGTCTGTAAGGAACTCAACCTATCTTCGTCTAACTTATGGACAATGCTACACAGAGCAAGATTACAACTCAGAGATTGTATGGAGGTAAACTGGATAAAAAACTAGATAGTAAAGATAAGGTGCATCCCTTGTCTCAACGATATAAAAGACCAATGAATACAAAAGGTAAAATAATGATATCGTGTTATGAATCGACGTACCTGATATCAAAAAAACAGGAAGATAGCCTCTCGCTTGCCGAGAAGGTTCAACTGTCGATGCATCTGATGTTTTGTAAATATTGTAACCGTTTTGCCAAGCAGACAAATATGATTACAAAATCGATAAAAGATATGAACAGGAAGATGAAAGAGCAATCTGTTAATATCACCCTTACTCAGGATCAAAAGAGACGTATACAAAATGCTATAAACAAACAGCAGAATAATAAATAGAGATCATAATTTAAAAATATAATTTTATCTTTGAGTCCAAATAAGATTACAAGTTGTATAGAACAACCTTGTAAATCTTAAATTATTGAATTATTAGGGTAAAATGTCATCATGTCATAGGTGATAATTATTTTCAAATTTTGTTATGAATATCAGATTGTTTCATAGAAATCTCACTCCATTACAAAGAATCGGTTATCTATTAGGGCCTACACTTGCGGTTATAATTATTGTTTTTGCTAACCCTACTCCTGATACACCTGTTGTTGGCTATACTGCCGGCCTAGCATTGTGGATGGCTGTTTGGTGGATTACCGAAGCTGTACCACTGCCTGTTACGGCTTTTATTCCGGTTGCACTATTTCCCCTGTTTGGAATTATGAACGGGAAGTTGGTATCATCGCTTTATTTCAACCATGTTATCTTTCTTTTTCTTGGAGGTTTTTTGGTAGCCATTGCTATGGAGAAGTGGAACCTGCACCGTAGAATAGCACTCTTTACCTTAATGATATTCGGTATCAAACCGGGTCGTATTCTTTTAGGATTCATGTCGGTTACAGCATTTCTGTCGATGTGGATTTCCAATACAGCTACAACAATGATGATGGTACCAATAGCTATGTCGGTTATTCTTAGTCTTGAGTCATTCCTAAAACCTAAGGAGGTGAAAAGATACTCGGTGGGGTTGCTTCTTGGTATCGCTTACAGCTCAAGTATAGGTGGTATTGCAACGCTAATTGGGACACCACCCAATCCGGCATTTATTCGTATTTTTGCCATCTCATTTCCTAATGCTCCGGAGATAACCTTTGCACAGTGGTTTTTCTTTGCATTGCCAATTTCGGTTATATTTTTACTTATTGCATGGTTTGTTCTCTACCTCTTCTTTGGCCGTATAGAGTTTAATCTTGATAAAAACTACTTTAGAAATAGTTATTCCGAGCTTGGTAAAATCAGAAGGGAAGAGGTATTGGTTTTAATCGTGTTTGTTACTTTGGCTCTGTTGTGGCTGACTAGAGTGCCTATATCTGTAGGAGCTATTACGATTCCCGGATGGTCACAACTATTTCCTAATCCTGAATATATTAACGATGGGGTGGTGGCTATTGTGGTGGCAATGCTGCTGTTTATTATCCCTGCTAAAGATGAGTGTCGGATTTTAAAATGGGAGGATACAAAAAAACTTCCGTGGGGTGTAATTATTCTGTTTGGTGGCGGATTTGCTCTTGCAGGTGGCTTTAAAGATTCAGGGCTCTCAGAGTGGGTTGGCCAACAACTATATGGACTGAAAGGTATGCCGCCGGTATTGGCCATAGCATCACTTACAACCATAGTAACTTTACTTACCGAGCTAACCTCAAACACTGCTACCTCACAAATGGTGCTTCCCATATTGGCAGCTCTGGGTACCTCAATTGGTACAAATCCCCTACTGCTGATGATTCCGGCAACCCTTGCCAGCTCATTTGCTTTTCTGATGCCTGTGGCTACACCGCCTAACGCCATAATTTTTGGTACCGGGCGAATAACTGTTATGGACATGGTGAAGGTGGGGATAATATTTGAGTTCATCGGTATTCTAATCATCACCATTGGAATTATTCTGCTTGGCCCTATCCTTGGTATAGATATGACTCAGTTTCCTGAATGGGCGAATATACCCTAGAGTTTAGGGGGATCATTTTAAACTCACATCTAAAAGTTGCGAATTTATTACTTGAACTTAAGTACAATCAGCAGGCTTTTAAAGTGCCGAAAATACCTCAAATATAAAAGAACCCACACTGTGAATCCTTCTATATTTAAGTAAAATAAAACTTATTATATTATGGATAAGTAAAAAACGTACGTTTTTCAATCCTCAACCAACTGTTTCAGTAGCTCCTCAATATCTCCCGGTGATGACATGATTTTAGTAAAGGTTCCCATAGTTAAATCAGGAAACGATAGTGCGATACGATATCTTCCGTGTAGCATGTGTACTTCATCATCCATCACAAGTAGCTCATAGGGTAAGAAGGCAGTATGCTTTGGAGTGCCAAGGTCGATTTTTAGCATAAAGCTTCCCTCACCTGTTTCTCCCGACAGCGCAAGACCAAAGAGCGTTAGCTTAGTGCCCGGTACATTATGTTTGTAAACTAACTTCACACCCGGTTTACCCAATCTAAGCGAGCTCTCAATTTTAGCAACCGCCTCATCGTGACTATCAAAATCAGCAAGTTCTTTAGTGTCGTCGAAGTAGGGCATCCCAAACATGTAGTGGTACTTTCTCAGGTCGCCGGGTTTAAGCCCCTTCTCAGAGCCGAACTGCGTACCTTTGGCAGAGCCAATATTTGCAACAGCCTTTTTAAAAGCAGATTCAACTGTTGTGTAACCAGCTGCCACTTTATCAAAATCTTCTCTGAAATATGCATTACCCCAATAAACAGGATTGGTATAGGTAAGATTAATCACATCACCCTCTTTTGTTAATGCCAGACGAAGAGTAGAGGCAAATCCTGTAAGTTCACCAACACTCTTTACAGCCTTATCGAGTGCAGGATGGCTTACAATTATCATCCACCTATTGGCATCTTCAACCGGCATATACTCACCAACAACAGTGAACCCTGCCTTTTCGAGACCAGCTATTGCCATGACCTTTACATCACTCATGCTTTTACTGCATGTTGACCCTAAGATATAAGGTTTTAATGTTTGGCTATTTACAATTGTGATTACAGATAGTACTAAAATAAGTGAAAGTAACTTTTTCATATCTTTTAAAATTTGATTAATTATTGCTCAAAATTATAATTTTATTTCGTTCTAACAACTGATAATCATTGTTTTGTGATATATTATTGAAAAATATCATCAAATCATCTTGATAATCAGGATGTAATAATACAATATTAAAATTTCATAGACAATCCAATTGAAGATCCAAACCCTGTTCCTCCACCTATTTCAAGATTAAGACCCCACTTTTCACTCCAGTACCATCTGCCACCCAAATGAACATCAAGGTGTAAACCACTGCCATAATACTGTTGTAATCCAATTGAGCCACCAAGATTCAGTCCGGTATAAAAATCCCACTCACTAGGAATACCTATCAGCCTGTTCCAGTGATAATCTCCTCTGGCATTTAGTATCATATAATCAAATCCGGCAAGATCAAATGCTAAATTTCCTCCAACGGTAATGTCATTATGTACTGCGAAGTCAATACCTCCGTATAATGGAATTCCAAATCCAGAAAATCCAACACCAAAATTTAACTGTTTATCTCCTTTTGACAGGGGAGCTTGTCCCTCTTGAGCAAACATTAATACTGATAACATCAATGTAG
>JALVBA010000175.1 GCA_027010905.1 Marinilabiliaceae bacterium | reverse complement strand
CTATTAAACCTCCAAGAACATATAATCCATAGTTGTTCAAAATATTCTCTAAAAAGAGTAGTATCTGTGTTGGAATAGGTAGAGCATGGTTAAACTTCTCAAAAATCTCTTTAAACTTTGGAACAACTATCATAATCATAATAGTAAAAGCTATCGCCATAGCACCAAGGGTAATAAGTGGTGTACGAATCGCTTTTTTAAACTTCTTTAGGTTGTCACGAATATCTTCTAAAATATTGGCTAACTTTGAATAAGCCCCCGATATATTACCTGTCTGCTCACCAAGCTTAGTCATAGCAATAGCCACATGTCCAAACTCTTCTGCATATGGGTCAATGGAGTCGGCGATTGATTTACCTGCATTAATATCATTTCCAATTTTTAGATATATATCTTTTAGTTTAGGATTCTCCATATTTTTTCCTACTTCGGTAATGGCATCGTGGATTGAGATTCCTGCATCGGTCATAACTGCAATCTGACGGATAGAGGAGATTTTTGAGTTGAGGTCAATCTTCTTTTCAAACCCTTTCTTAAAACCTCCTAACATATCATCAATTTGAGCTCCCATTGGAGTAGGTATCTCAACAGCCTTTTGTACCATCTGACCTGGATTAGATTTTTTAACTATCTTAATAGCAGCCATCTTATGCTCTGCTTTAACCACCTCTAAACGTTTTTTACCCTTTGATAATACAGTTACATTAAAATATTTCATTAAGAACGTGCCACCCTTATAATCTCTTTTACGGTTGTTTTTCCCTCAAGAGCTTTTTTTAATCCATCTTGAAACATAGAGAAAAATCCCTCTTTAACAGCTTGTTTGGTTAACTCATCTTTTGAAGCACCTGAAGCAATCATCCTAGATAGGGTCTCTGATACAGGTAGAACTTCTGAAATCATCTCTCGTCCAACATAGCCAGAATTATTACAGACAGGACACCCTTTTCCTTCATAAAAGACTGCATTGGGCGAAACAAATTTAGATATATCCTCTTTTAGCTTTGGCTCTAGTGTTGCCACCTCTTTACACGACTGACAAATTTTACGAACCAATCGTTGAGCCTGAATCGCAATCAACGCACCCGAAATAAGATACTCCTCAATTCCCATATCTAAAATACGCCCAATAGCAGCAATAGAGGAGTTGGTGTGCAAAGTAGAGAGTACCAAGTGACCTGTAAGTGCAGCTTGAATCGCAATACGCAAGGTCTCTTGGTCTCGAATCTCCCCAATCATAATCTTGTCGGGGTCTTGCCTAAGGATGGAACGCAGAGCAGCAGGAAAGCTTAGCCCTGCTTGTTCATTTATCTGTACCTGCTGAATCGAGTCCATTTGGTACTCCACAGGGTCTTCAACAGTAATAATCTTATCTTTAGCATCAATAATCTCATTTAATGCCCCATAGAGTGTTGTTGTCTTACCTGAACCAGTAGGACCAGTAACCAGTACGATTCCATAAGGAGCATGAATTGCTTCAATAAACTTAGTATAGGAGACTGAACTCATTCCTGCATTCTCTAGCTGTACCATCGCTTTGGTTTTGTCAAGAATCCTCATAACAATCGACTCTCCAAACATAGTAGGTAGAGTAGAAACCCTAAAGTCAAAAACACGCCCTCTAACAATCTGAGTAAAACGACCATCTTGTGGTTTTCTTTTCTCTGCAATATCTAAGTTTGAGAGTAGTTTCATACGCGAAGCCAAAGGAGAAAATATGGACTTCTCCATCTTGAAATTCTCTTGTAGAATACCATCAACACGATAACGAACTATACAGTTGTTTTCTGTCGCTTCAATATGAATATCACTTGTACCTTTTTCTATAGCAGTAGCTAAAATAAGCTCAATCAATTTTAAAACAGCAGGAGATTCATCGGTTTTAGCTTCTGCTCCACCCTTCTCTAAATCTTCTTTAATATCAACAGAGAACTCTTCAACCTTTTCACTTGTATCTAAGTGAGATAATACCTGCTGAATAATCTCTTTTCTTGCTAAAGCCACTACCATAATTTTTCCATGAAAAAAACGCTCTATAGCACCTTTTGCTTCAAAATCATTTGGGTTCTCAAAAGCAACTGTTACTTGGTCATCTTTTACAAAAAGAGGCAGTGCTTTATAACGTACCAACTGCTTAAGAGGTAGACGTTTTATCAACTTATAGTCAATCTCAATACTTGGAATATCTATATATTCAACACCCAAAACCTTTGCCTGTTTTTTGAGTAATTCAGTAGTATCAATACCCTGTAGCCCCTCCAAATCATTAATCTCAAAACTCTGCATTCTTAACTCTTTTAAAAGCACCTCATCCATACTCTCTTGTTGAAGTATTCTAACTTTTAAAAGATTGGCGATACTTAATTTACTCTCACCATATTTATCTATAAAAAGTTGTAATTTTGCTTCATCTAAAACATTCTCACGAATTAATAAATCTATAATTTTCTGCATTCTTTATCCTATCTATAGTTATATCGTTTAGT
>JALVBA010000174.1 GCA_027010905.1 Marinilabiliaceae bacterium | reverse complement strand
GTACAAAAAGTAAATACTAAATTCAGAAATATTAAAACAAAACTCCCTGTTCCTGAGTCTGTTAAAATATTCGAGAAACTATCAGAATCGGAACCGATTTCGATGATGGGGCAACCCCCGATTGTTTGGGACAAAGCAACCGGTTTTCAGGTTTTTGATAGGTGGGGCAACAAATGGCTCGACTGGTCGTCGGGTGTATTAATTGCCAATGCCGGACATGGTCGTGAAGAGATCATTAACGGACTGAATGAAGTAATAAACAAACAACTTTTGGCTACCTATGTTTTTGTACACGAAAAACGTTCGGAATTAACCGACATGCTTCAAAGTATATCACCCGACCCGGAAAACTACTCTGTATTTGTGCTGAGTACCGGTAGCGAAGCAACCGAAAATTGTATAAAACTTGCCAAAACATATGCCATCGAAAAATATGGTCCGAAAAAGAAATACTTTATTTCGTTTAAAAATGCATTTCATGGTCGAACTCTTGGAGCACAATTGGCCGGAGGAATGGACAAATTAAAAACATGGATAGTTGACGAGGGAAAAACTTTCGTTCAGGTACCATTTCCCGATGGTTTTAAAAACGAAGATACTTCATTTGACTTGTTCTTAAAAACGTTAGATGACAATGGAATTAAACCGGATGAAATTGCCGGCGTAATGACCGAATCCTATCAGGGAGTTGGCCCCGACTTTCTTCCTGTTGAATATGCACAAAAACTTGTTGCGTTTTGTAAAGAGCACGATATAGTTACAATTTTTGATGAAGTTCAGGCGGGTTTTGGCCGAACAGGAAAAATGTTTGGATTCGAACACTACGGAATTAAACCCGATTTAATTGCCTGTGGAAAAGGAATCTCATCATCGTTACCAATTTCAGCAGTAATTGGCCGAAAAGATATTATGGGTTTGTACGGCCCCGGCTCGATGACATCGACACACTCGGCAAGTCCGCTTCCTGTTGTTTCTGCAATCGAAAATCTCAAAATAATTCAAAACGAGAAATTAGTTGAAAATGCGGCTAACCTTGAAACGGTTTTGCTTTCGGGATTAGAGAACATTCAGAAAAAATATCCTGAAGTTTTAGGATGTTTACATGGGAAAGGATTGGTTGCCGGAATTCAGGTAGTGAAAAAAGGCACTAAAATACCTGATTCTGAGACCGCTCACAAAATAAACGAAAGATGTTTCCAAAAAGGATTATTGATGTTTGCTCCGGTAGGAATTGCCGGTGAATGTATTAAAATTGCACCTCCGTTGGTAATTACCGAAGAAGCGCTAAAAGAAGGCATTCAAGTGCTTGACGAAACATGTGACGAAATTTTAGGCAACAAATAAAAGCGAAAAACGATGAACAACTCAATAGATGTAACAATTGTTGGTGGCGGAATGATTACACACGACTTAATTCTGCCATCAGTATATCAACTGCAAAGAAACGGTACCGTAAACAGCATAAATGTTTGCTCGCTCGACTCGACACCCTTAAAATTATTAAAAAGCAGTCCAAGCATTGTTGATGCTTTCCCAAATAATGATTTTAATGCATACCCGTCAGTTACCGAACCTGAAAAGAATAAGTTTCCATCTTTATATAAAGAGGTTATTGCATCGATGAAGCCGCGACAAATGGTTGTTGTGGCAATGCCAGACCAATTTCATTACGATGTAATTATAGAGGCATTAAAAAACAATCAACATGTGCTTTGTGTAAAACCTCTGGTTTTAGAATATGAACAGACCGTTGAAATAGAAGAGATTGCACTCGAAAAAGGGCTGTTTGTTGGAATAGAATATCACAAACGATTCGACAGAAGAGCTTTGATAGCAAAACGAAGCTACGAGCAAAAGCAGTTTGGCGAGTTTGTTATGGGTGAAGCTAAATTGATTGAACCCTATTTTTATCGTTCGTCAAATTTCCAAAATTGGTTTACTTGCGACAAAACCGACCCATTTGTTTATGTTGGTTGTCATTATGTTGATTTGGTTTACTTTATTACCGGATTAAATCCTGTTGAGATTTCGGTGTCGGGAATTAAAGGAAAATTTCCAAATGGAAATGAAGGTTATATGTGGGCAAACGGAAGAGTGCGTTTTGAAAATGGCGCTATTCTAACCGTTATTAACGGACTTGGGTATCCTGACCAGGCTGCAGGAAGCAACGAGCAAAATCTGCAAATGTTTTTTGAAGGCGACAACAAATCGGGAATGATAAAACACAACGACCAATTCAGAGGTGTTGAATATTCTTATCTCGACGGAATTGGTTGTGCAGGCTCCCATTTCAACTATGTTAGCCCCGACTTTTATCAGCTCGTTCCGTGGGAAGGCGAAGGATTAAAACCCATTGGTTATGGACTTGAGTCGGTTGCAGCTACAATAAACATGGCAAATAAGATTGAGGTTGAAGTAAAAGACTTGCCTGATTCGGAATCATTAAAAAGAAGAAGAGAGTTAATTCAGGAAGTTGATGCGAAAGGAATTATTGCAACTCCTGCAAACAGTTACATCAACGAGCTGGTTGTAGAAGCTGCCCGTCTTTCGATTTTAAACGATGGAGATATAGTTGAGATTGAGTACGGAGAAAATCCGGGAGTGCATCTTCGAAAGAAAAATTAGACACTGATTTAACAGCAAATATCAAACAAAAATGCGCTAAATAGATAATCGTCAGATTCTTTATTTGCGCATTTTTCATATCTTTTAGTTGGTATAGGAATAGAGTAGAGTAGAGGGGGGGGCTGCTCACTCGCCACCAAACACCATCAGGCATACTTACGTACGTAGCGATTTCAATTAATGGCTTAATAATGGCTTCTGCTGACTTTTAAATCATACCTACATTTTGACTCTTAGCCAATAACTAACTATTCCTTTCAACTCGGCATGTACGAGGACTTATACCCCGCCACACTATTACCATGTCCGACAAAAAATAGGCAGACTATTGAAGTCTGCCTATCTGATAAGTTCGTGTGAAGTTCTTGTTCTCAGGTGAGAATACGATTAACAACAATATGCGTAACCATTCCACCAACCAACAAAACCAAAGCAAAAACTAGAGGTCCGTTAGTTGTTATATGGTTAATTGCATAATAACCAAGTACTCCAACTCCTAAAATGATAAGGATGATTCCAGCGTATTTCAAAAATTCATTCATAACTCTGTTTTTTAATAATGGTTAAAAATACAAAACATTTTTATTTATCTATATTTGTGTTCCGTTTTTTTAACAATTAAAATATTTAACCTTGGCAAAAGCAAAATCTTCAAAGGCAGTTGAGACTCCGTTGATGAAACAGTATTACGGTATTAAGGAGAAGCATCCTGATGCTATTCTGCTGTTTAGGGTGGGCGATTTTTATGAGACATTTTCGGATGATGCTATAAAAACGTCTGAGATTTTAGGCATAACATTAACTCGAAGAGCCAATGGTGCTGCATCTTTTGTTGAGTTAGCCGGATTTCCGCACCATGCTTTGGATACATATTTGCCTAAGCTTGTGAGAGCAGGTCAGCGGGTGGCTGTGTGCGACCAGTTGGAAGACCCTAAGCTTACAAAAAAAATTGTTAAACGAGGCGTTACCGAGTTGGTTACTCCCGGTGTGGCCATTGACGATAATGTGCTTGACCATAAAGAGAATAATTTTCTTGCGAGTGTTCACCTCGATAAAAAAGCGATAGGTATCTCTTTCCTCGACATATCCACAGGTGAGTTTCTGATGGCTGAGGGCGATAGTGTTTATGTTGATAAGCTTCTTTCAAGTTTCAATCCAAAAGAGGTTCTGTACGAGAAAGGTAAACGCAGTCAGTTTGAAGCTTTTTTTGGTACAAAGTTCTACACTTACGCATTTGACGACTGGGCTTTTGCCGAAGATTCGGCTCATGACCGCTTGCTTAAACATTTCGAAACAGCATCGCTAAAGGGGTTTGGAGTGCACAACCTTACTTATGGTATTACTGCTGCAGGAGCTGCCCTTCATTATCTCGACCTTACACAGCACAACAAAGTAAAACACATCACAAGTCTTGCCCGTATTGACGAGAGTCGTTTTGTGTGGCTTGATAAGTTTACCGCACGTAATCTTGAGTTGATATACTCCTCGGCCGAAGGTGGAAAATCGTTGGTTGATGTGCTTGATGCTACCTACACTCCAATGGGTGCTCGTCTGCTAAAAAGATGGGTGTCACTGCCATTGAAGAGTGTTAAAACTATTGAGGGACGGTTGTCAGTGGTGGAGTACTTTTTCAAAGTCCCTGATTTGGCAGAGGTTATTTCTGATTCTATTCAACCTATGGGCGACCTGGAGAGATTGGTGTCGAAGGTTGCAGCAGGAAAGCTAACTCCACGTGAGATGGTGCAGCTAAAAAATGCACTATTTGCCATTGATCCTGTAAAGGAGGGTTGTCTGGCATCAGATAATGAACCGTTAAAACATATAGGCGATCAGCTTAATGGTTGTAAGGAGATACGAGAGCGTATTGCCGGCGAGATTGAAGTTGAGCCTCCTGCTGCCGTGAATAAGGGAAAGGTTATTCGTTATGGTATATATTCTGAGCTTGACGAGTTGCGTGATATTGCCTATTCAGGGAAAGATTACCTGCAGAATATGCAGGCGCGAATGATTGAGGAGACAGGCATACCTAATGTTAAAATTAGCTTTAACAATGTGTTTGGGTACTACATTGAAGTACGAAATACCCACAAAGATAAAGTGCCGGAGACATGGATTCGTAAGCAAACTCTTGTGAGTGCCGAGAGGTATATTACCGAGGAGTTGAAGGTGTATGAGTCGAAGATATTAGGGGCTGAGGAGAAAATCCTTGCTATCGAAACCCGCCTCTACAACGATTTGGTGTTGGCTCTTCAGGAGTATATTCAGGCAATACAGCTGAATGCCGGGTTGTTGGCAAAATTGGATGTTCTGTTGTCGTTTAATAGACTGGCCGTAAGAAACAGGTATGTGAGGCCTGTGGTAAACGACTCTTTAACTATTGATATTAAAGCAGGCAGGCATCCGGTGATTGAGCATCAGCTACCGGCAGGCGAAGAGTATATTCCCAATGATGTATATCTTGATAATTCAACACAGCAGATAATTATTGTTACGGGACCAAATATGGCAGGTAAATCGGCTCTGTTGAGGCAGACAGCACTTATTGTGCTGATGGCTCAGATTGGATCTTATGTCCCTGCTGAGTCGGCTACCATTGGTGTTGTTGACAAGATATTTACCCGGGTGGGTGCTTCCGATAATATCTCAGGAGGGGAGTCTACTTTTATGGTTGAGATGAATGAGGCATCAAGCATACTGAATAATATTACTCAGAGGAGTTTGGTGCTGTTTGATGAGTTGGGACGTGGTACTAGCACTTACGACGGAATCTCAATTGCATGGTCGATTGTGGAGTATATTCATGAGAAGAAGAAGGCTCAGGCAAAAACGCTGTTTGCCACCCACTACCATGAGTTGAATGAGATGGAGAAGACATTTGATAGATGTAAAAATTACAATGTATCGGTTAAGGAGGTTGACAACAGAGTGATATTTCTACGT
Organism: Marinilabiliaceae bacterium; assembly: GCA_027010905.1. Classification (GTDB taxonomy): domain Bacteria; phylum Bacteroidota; class Bacteroidia; order Bacteroidales; family Marinilabiliaceae; genus JAADEM01. The sequence continues at coordinate 3,185 of JALVBA010000174.1, read as the reverse complement.
AAGCTTAAGCGAGGTGGTAGTGAGCACAGTTTTGGTATCCATGTTGCACGTATGGCAGGTATGCCCAAAAGTGTTGTGACCAGAGCCGAGGAGATATTGGCCGAGATGGAGAATACACACCGGCAGGGTAAACACTCTAAGTCGATGGATGAGGTGGCAAATAACCGCGAAGGGATGCAGCTCAGCTTCTTCCAGCTTGATGATCCTGTGCTGAAACAGATTCGGGATGAGATAATTCATATCGACATAAATAATCTCACTCCAATGGAGGCTCTAAATAAACTTAATGAGATTAAAAAACTGATTGGGGTAAAGTGAGATTAGTTACATGTTCAAAATATGTAATAGTATGAAGGAGCCTGTTAACTCAATCCACTCCTTTTTAGCAGCGGCTCAACTGACGGCTCTTTGCCTCTGAATGCCTTGTATAGTTCCATAGGGTGTTTTGTACCTCCTTTTTCCAGAATGTTTGTTCTGAAAGAGTTTGCAACCTCCTTGTTGAAAATACCCTTCTCTTTGAAAGCTTCAAAAGCATCGGCATCCAGTACTTCGGCCCATTTGTAACCGTAGTAACCGGCTGAATACCCACCATCAAAGATGTGAGAGAAAGCAGTGTTCACGCAGCTGCCATCAATAGGAGGAAATAGTTCAGTTGACTTAATCGCCTCTTTTTCAAACTCTACAACATCACCGTCAAAAGGTGTTGTTAGTGTATGCCATGCCATGTCGTTCAAACCAAATGAAAGCTGTCGCACTGTTTGATATCCACTCTGAAAGATAGTGCTGTCAATGATTTTCTCTATCAGGTCATCAGGAATTGTTTCTCCTGTTTTGTAGTGCACCCCCACCTGTTTAAGCCACTCTTTTTCGCTTGCCCAGTTCTCCATTATCTGTGATGGCAATTCCACAAAGTCGCGATATACATTTGTGCCCGATTGGCTTTCATAATACACTCTGCTAAGCATACCATGCAATCCGTGACCAAACTCATGCAGGAAAGTCTCCACTTCACGAAAGTTTAGCAGAGATGGCATGGTCTCAGTTGGTCTGGTAAAATTTGTTACAAGTGAGATGTGAGGGCGAATATCCTCGTTGTTACTAATGTATTGATCACGGAAAGAGGTCATCCATGCCCCTCCCTGCTTCGAAGGCCGGGGAAAGTAATCGATGTAGAGAATGCTAAGTAACTTCCCTTTCTCGTCCAGCACCTCAAAGGTCTTAATTTCATCGTGATATTTTGGTATTGTGTTAACCTCATTGAACCTTATTCCGTACAGTCTTTCAGCCAATCCAAGAACTCCTCTTTCTATGTTTTCGAGTTTAAAATAGGGCTGAATCATCTCGTCGTTTAGTCCGAACTTTTCTGTCTTAAGTTTTTCGGAGTAGTATGTAAAATCCCATCGTTGCAGAGTATCGTTCAACCCGGTGTGACTTGCATATTCTGAAACCTCAGCAACATCCTTTTTTCCGAATGAAAGTGAGGCATCAAGCAGCTCTTGTAGAAAAGCTGTTACCCGCTCAGTTGAAGATGCCATACTCTTTTCCAATACGAGGTCAGCATGAGTTTTGAAACCTAAAAGGTTGGCCTTTTCAATCCGTAACGAAACCATCTTTTTGATTATCTCTTTGTTGTCATTTTTATTATTTTGATTTCCACGGCGTGAGTAGGCTCTAAAAAGTTTCTCTCTCAACTCACGATTGTCTGCATACATCATAAACGGCATATACGACGGAAAGTGCAGAGAGAACATCCAACCCTCTTTCTCTTCGCTTTTGGCAAGTGCGGCTGCTGCCTCAATAACTCCGTCAGGCAGTCCGTTCAAATCATTCTTTTGGATAATGTGCAGTTTGAAATCATTTGTTTCGGCAAGAATGTTCTCTCCAAACTGCAGCGACAGTTGTGCTAGCTCAGTTGTTATCTCACGATATCGCTCTTTTTTATCACCTGTTAGCAGTGCACCGTTAAGCACAAAATCCTTGTAGGTATCCTCCAGCAGTTGAACCTGGTCATCCCGTAAACCTTTTCTGTCTGCTGTTTTGTGAACCTCTTTTATCCTGGCGAATAGCTGCTCATTCAAACGTATGTCGTTACTAAACTCTGTAATGAGTGGCGATACCTCACGGGCAATAGCTTGAATATTCTCATTGGTGTTGGCATGGTGGAGGTTGAAAAAGATATTACTTATAACATTCAGTCTCTTGCCAATTTTCTCAAGAGCATCCAGAGTATTATTAAAATCAGGTCTCTTCTCATTGTTTACGATAGTATCAACTTCACTTTGTGCAGATGCAATAGCTTCCCTGAAAGCCGGAAGATAATCTTTCTCCTTAATCTGATAAAAAGGTGGTGTCTGATGTGGCGTGTTATATGGTTGTAGTAGTATGTTCATGGTTATTCGGTTATCTGTTTGTTTGAGGATTTGATAAATTGAGGAAGCAAAGATATTTAAAATGTCGAATTGTTAGTTCTAAGTTTACAACTGTCTGTTGCGGTAAATAAATTTAGCTCGATATCTTTACAAAAAATTATTATGTTCTAATAGTTCTAAGATTTTTATCAATGAAAAAGTCCGGTTTCTATTCTCCTGCGGAAGAGCGAATAAATATTTATTCCCACGCTTTGGGATTGTTGCTAGCTGTTGTGGCACTCATGTTGCTAATCCTCAAGTCTGTTGAGACGGATAGGGGAGTGGCATATTTTTTCAGTATGGTAACATACGGGGTGAGTTTAATTACGCTCTACTCAGCCTCTACATTTTATCACAAAGAGAAAGATGCGGAGAGAAGAAAGCGGTTACGAGTTTTCGACCATGCTGCCATATACATTCTCATTGCCGGCTCATACACCCCTTTCGCATTGCTAACTCTCCCCAGTACTATTGGATGGTGGCTCTTTGCTATCTCGTGGAGTTTTGGACTAACCGGTATTGTTTTGAAGATTTTTTTTACCGGCAGGTACTCTCTCTCTTATCAACGTTGATGTACATATTTATGGGATGGATGGCTCTGTTTGTGATAAAACCACTTATAAGTAATTTCTCTTCTGAAGGACTCTTATCCCGCATTATTCATCCGGAGTTAAATCGTCAATAAAAGCATCAGTTTTTCAAACCTTATATTTTGTGGGTGACAAATCATGTGTTTTTATAGAAGTCATTACAAATAATTCATGTTGTGACGGTATT
>JALVBA010000173.1 GCA_027010905.1 Marinilabiliaceae bacterium | reverse complement strand
GATATACACTGATTTATGCAGAAAATGAGAATTATTAATACGCTTATTGTTCTTTTGGGGTTGTTTTTAATATTCCCTCAATATGATTGTGCTCAAAATAACGGCGATGCTCCTTTTTATTCAAAGGATATAAAGAAGAGGGAAAAATTATATAAAAGAGTTCAGAAGGAGATTGATAGAAATACTAAACTTATAAAGAGTGCCGGAAGATTAAAAGGTAATAATGGCAATATAACTAGCCTTGACAGTAAGTATTGTTCTACCGATGGAGTAGCAGATATTGTCCCTGACAGTTGGAATCCTGCTACTGTTAGTATATCGTGGAGAGTTTATACTGTTGACGGAGGTGTTGAGACAGAACATTCGGAGTGGTATACCATTACAGGTACAGGAACCAATACTGTTTTGCATTTCTATCCCGACCGGGTTGATGCATCATACTTTGAGACTCATGCTATTGCTTTCGAGTACAGACAATCAGATGGTATTGGTGTAGTAGAGTCTAAGTATGATTATACATATGTACACAAAACTCCTGATGCATTTGTTTTTGGTCCGGCAAATTCGGTAATTTGCGGAGGAGAGACTGTCACTCTCACACTGCAAGGTTCAGAAGATATTATGGACTATTATCTTCTTAAAGATGGTGTTAGGGTTAGTGCTATCGCTAGTCCGGGAGATGGGAATCCTATTACATTTGTTGTTTCTACAGCAGCTGATTACACTGTTGAGGCTGAAAATCATAATAACAATGCTTGTTCAACAATAATGACCGGAACTGCAACTGTAACGGTTAATCCTACACCTGTTGCTACTGCAAGTAGTGACACGCCTAAGTGTGAGGGTGATGACCTTAATCTTACTGGTAGTGTTGCAAGCGGTACTGCTCCGTACAGTTATAGCTGGGCTGGTCCTAATAGTTTTTCGTCTACTGATCAAAATCCAACAATAAACGGTGCTGTTACTGGCCATACAGGTTCGTTTACATTAACTGTTACCGATAGCAAAGGTTGCTCTAATAGTGATGCTACAGATGTTGTAATAAATGAGAATCCCGTTGCTATAGCTTCAAATAATGGTGCTTTATGTGTTGGTGCTAATTTGACATTAACAACTACTGTTACCGGTGGCCTGGCTCCTTTTACTTATGCATGGACAGGGCCTGATGGATTTACAAGTACAGATAAAGATCCTGTCATTAATGGTGTTACTTTGGCAAAAGCAGGTAACTATTTCGTAACAGTTACTGATGCAAACAATTGTGGTAGTACTACAGTTTCAACCAATGTTGAGATAAATGTTTTACCAGTTGTTGCTCCTACAAATGATGGAGATGTTTGTGAGTTTGGAACTTTAACATTAAGTGCTAATCCTGACAATAATGGCTCAACACCCTATGTATACAGTTGGAGCGGACCTCAAAGTTTTAGCAGTATATCTGAAAACCCTTCAATATCTAATATTGCCTTAAATCAGGCAGGCAGTTATACTGTTACTGCGACCGACCAACATAGTTGTGTCAGCCTTCCGGTATCTACAACTGTTGTAGTTAATGATGCTCCTGTTGCAACTGCAACAAATGACGGTGAAGTTTGTGAAGGAGGAACTTTAACTCTTACAGGTAGTGCCATCGAAGGAACAGGTGTTTATACTTATAGTTGGTCAGGCCCCGGTGGTTTCACAAGTACAAATCAAAATCCAGTAATAAATAATATAACTACGACTCAGGCAGGTACATATACATTAACTGTTGATGATGGTACTTGTACCAACATTACCACTACTATTGTTATTGTAAATGCAAATCCAACAATTTCAGCAGATAATGATGGTGCTGTTTGTGATAATGGAATACTGACACTTAGCAGTACTCCTGTCGGAGGTTCAGGTGTCTATACATTTAGTTGGACTGGTCCGGGTGGATATACCAGTACAGACCAAAGTCCGGTTATCAATCCTATAACACAGGCACAGGCAGGTGTTTATCAGGTCAATGTTTCTGATGATAAGGGTTGTGCTAGCGTAGTGGCCGCATCTACAACAGTTGTTGTAAATGTGAATCCTACAGTAACAGCCAGTAGTGACAGCCCCATCTGTGAGGATGGAACACTTCATTTGGGTGCTGCGCCTTTAGGAGGTGATGGTACATATACATACAGCTGGACTGGCCCTGCCGGTTTTAGCAGTTCTACTAAAGATCCTATAATTGCAAATATACTCTTGACTCAGGCCGGCGATTACGATATTGTTGTAACTGATGGTAACTCATGTTCTAGTGCTGTATCAACAGCTACTGTTGTAGTTAATCATGCGCCTGTTGCTGCTGCTTCAAGTAATAGTCCTGTTTGTGAAGGTGCTACTTTAAATCTTCTGGGAAGTGCGACAGAGGGTACTGGAGTCTATACTTATAGCTGGACCGGACCTAACGGATTTACTAGCCTTCAACAAAATCCTGTAATTGCAAATGCCACAACAGCTGCTTCTGGAATTTATACTTTAACTGTTGATGATGGTAATTGTAGCAATGTGACCACTACAACCGTTATTGTAAATTCAATACCCTCTATAACCGCCAGCAACAATAGTCCTATATGTGAAAAAGCAACATTAAACTTATCAAGTACTCCTTCAGGAGGTGGAGGTACTTATACTTTTGCTTGGTCAGGTCCTGACGGATTTGTTAGCACTATTCAAAATCCTTCTATTAGCAATGTAACTGTTGCCAAAGCCGGGAATTACGGAGTTATTGTTACTGATGTTAATGGTTGTAGTAACTCTGTATCTGCAATTACAGCAGTTACAATTAATCCATCACCAAGTGTAATGGCTAATAATAACAGTCCGCTTTGTGAAGATGAAACCCTTGACCTTACAGCAAATGGTAGTGGTGGTACAGGAGTGTTGAATTATAGCTGGACAGGCCCTGAGAGTTATACGAGTAGCTTGCAAAACCCATCAATCGCGAATATTTTGCAGAATCAGGCAGGTGACTACACTGTTATTGTAACAGATGCTAATAGTTGTGCCGATACTTCACTTACTACGGTAGTTGTCAATAAGGTTACAGCAAATATAAGTATCAGCACTCCGCCTGTAGGTACTGTTATTTGTGCCGGTACACCGGTTACATTTAATGCCTCGGGTGCTGATGGCTCTGGAGATTATAATTACGATTTTCACATAGTAAACGGAGGAGTAGACAGTTCAGTTCAGAACTCTACATCCGTAGCTTATACCACAAGTGCCCTTGTGGATGGCGACGGGATATATGTTATCGTAATTGATAATACAACAGGTTGTACCGATAATTCAACTTCTCTTGTAATGACTGTTAATCCTAATCCGGTTATTACATTAAGTATAACCTCTCCAGGAGGCAATACAACTTGTACTGGTACAGATGTTACCTTTGAAGCCACCTCTGGTTACTTTAATTATGTTTACTATGTGAATAATGTGGATGTTCAGAATGGAACATCAAATATATTTACTACAAATACATTGTTAGATGGTGACGATATTTTTGTATTAGTTACCTCTAGTGCTAACTGCTCTGCAGCTGCTCCATCAATTACTATGACTGTTTATGATCTGCCAACGGCAGGACTGACTGCTGATACAGGCACAGATATTATTGCAGGAACTAATGTGACATTTACTGCCACCGGAGGAGATGAGTATCAATTCTTTGTTAATGGTATAGAAATGCAGGCTCGTAGTGGTGATGATACATACGCTACCAACGCTCTTGTTGATGGTGATGTTGTTTCTGTAAATGTTTATAGTGCTAATGGATGTGTTAGTACAACAACTCTGAATATGAGTGTGATGGACGCAATAAATATTTTGGATATCTCTGCATCCGCTACTGAATATTGTGCCGGATCGAGTAATATTAGTATTTATATTGCTACACCTCAAAATGGTATAACTTATGAATTAATCAGAACATCTGATGATGCTGTTATAGCAACAATTACCCACGATGGAACAAATGCTGTTCAGTGGGATAATATATTGGGAACAGAAGAGTACAGGGTTGAAGCATATTATCTTACAGTACCTGCCTCCAGAGTAGAGATGAATAATAGAGTTACTATTACTGAAAACCCACTACCTACCACTTACAGTATATTACCTACCGGATCAGTAGATGGTTGCGGTGGAGGTGCCGGACATGAGATAAAACTTCAGAATTCTGATGTTGGTGTATCATACCAGTTGCTACTGTATGGGGGTAATGTTGGAACGCCTGTTGCAGGAACCGGAGCTGAAATAAGCTTTGGCAATCAGCGTACATTTGGTCTCTACACAATATTGGCAGTAAATGATCTTACACTCTGTTCGGAGGTTATGAGTAATACATTTGAGATTAAATCTGATGGAACTTATAATCTTTACGATATTACAGGTGATGGTAATTTCTGTGTAGGAACTGCCGGTGCTAATGTTGTTTTGGGTGGTTCTGACGATGGAGTCGAATACCATGTATTGCGCGATGGTGTTGATATTGGAGACGTTTGGACTGCCGGAGGTATCGCAGGACACTCATTTGGACCGTACACCACTGTAGGGAGTTACACAATTATTGTTAATACAACAACAGGTTGTCGTTATCCAATGACCGGTTCTGTTGATGTTGTTGAAGTTCCTCTTCCTGCATCGTTCAACCTTGAAGCTACGCAAAATGGTCATTTCTGCATTGATGATGCTGTGGGAGTAAATATTTCTATTGCAGGTCAGGAAAAAGGAATTGATTATATGCTCTATCGTGACGGCATACTTGTTGTTACAGTTTCAGGAACAGTTGATGATCCTAATGCTCCATTAAGTTTTGGAGATTATAATATTGCTGGTACTTACAGTGTTGAAGCTGTAACTCCGGGTGTTGGTTGTACTTCACCAATGAATAATGATATTGACCTAATTGCTGATCCATTACCTACAGTTTACGATGTTACCAGCGATGGTGATTACTGTACAGGTGGCGTTACAAATCTACATCTTAATGGTTCTGAGGCTGATGTTCTCTATCGTTGGGAGAGAGAGGGTGATGCCACAACCGGTGCATGGATTAACGGAACAGGTGGTTTACTTGACTTTGAAGTCACAGGAACCGATAGGTATTTCATCACGGCTATAAGGGATGATGGCGTTACATCATGTACAACTGAGATGAATGGTAGATTTGCAATTACTGAAAAGCCATTTGCTGACCTGACCAAGACTTTAATTATTAAAGCCGGTACCGGTACTGACTGTAGTGATGGTGCTGTAATTATAATAGAGAGTTCGGAAGCCGGTGTGGTGTACGAACTGTCAAAAGCCGGTGTGCTTACAGGTAATGTTGTTACAGGCGACGGCAATGATGTTGAATTCCCTGATCCTGTTGTTGATACAGGTGCTACATACACTGTTCTTGCCAATATGAACGGATGTTCTGATGTGTTGGATAATACAATAGTTGTAAATGTTCCAGGTGCAATTGTTCAATTTGGTGTAACAGGTGCTGGCGATATCTGTAACGGTGATCCCGGTGTTGTGTTCGGACTTGATGGTTCTGAACTTGGTGTACTCTATTCGTTGTATCTTGTTGATGGTAGTGGTCCGGGTAGTGATAAGCAGATTGGTGGATTAGTTGCAGGTACAGGAAATGCTGTGCTATTCGACCTTGCAAACGAGGAGGGTGAATATTACGTAATGGGTGACAATGGTGTTGATTGTAAGATGGATATGCTTAATCGCGTTACATTATCCGTTAATCCTCTGCCTATTGCATTTAAGATGATTGGTTCAGGTTTCTTCTGTGACCCTGCCGACGGTGCTAAAATAGGAATTAATGGTTCTGAACATACTGTTGATTATACTCTTCAGTTTGATGATGGATCTGGTAAACTCAACTGGGGTAATGCTATTGGCGGATTAACTGGTGATACTATAATATTTGGTAAATTCCCTGATATAGGTTCGTACACTGTTGTGGCTATTACTGAAAAAGGTTGTACCTCCAGTATGAACGGCGAGGTTGTTGTTACTCAAAAACCTTCTCCTCAGGATTTCACTGTTTTGGTTGAAGATACAGCTTACTGTAGCGACTATTCTGGTGTTGAGATGTGGATGCAGCATACAGAAGCCGATATAGTTTACAGTGTTTATGATGATAGTAACTCTCTTATTTCAGAGGTTTCGGGAGATGGTACTGATAGTGTATCTCTGGGTATCTTTATGGAGGGAAAATATAGTATTACCGGTGCGTATGGTGGCGATGCTTGTGAAACAGATATGAATGGTGGAAAAATTATTACCATTACTGAGTTAGCATCACCTGTTAAATTTAATATCTCTGTTAGCAGTACAAATGTCTGTGGTTCTACAGGTACTGATGTTTTAATGGATGGTAGCGAAAACGGTCGTTTATACTATATTCTTGCCGATGGTGTTAATATTAATGATACTATTATAGGTACTGATAATCCAGTTAGTTGGCATGTCAATACAGCAATTACTCCTGATACTATTAGTTATGAAGTTATAGCAATATCAGCCGGAAAATGTAACTTATCAATGGGTAGGGCAGAGGTAATTTATAAGAATTCTCCTGCTCCGTTTAATATGATTACTGAAGGTGCTGCCAACAGTTATTGCGAAGGTGAACAGGGTATTGTGATCGGACTGGATAGTTCGGAGGTAAATATTGGTTACCAGCTGGTAGATGCACTGGCTGAAATAGTTGACTTTAAAGTAGGTGATGGAGATACAATATTCTTTAATAATCCTCATACTTCAGGTAAGTACACCGTGAAGGCTGTTGATTTCAACTCAGGTTGTTCAAATGAATTTATTGATACTGTAATAGTAGTTGAAAACCCTATGCCTTATCTCTTTGATTTCTGTTGTACAGGATATGTAAATACTGAGGAGCTTGTTCTTGACGGCTCAGAGATTGGTGTGGTATACAGTCTGTTAATTAACGATACAGCTTTCATTCCATCAGTCGACTCATTGGGTACAAGTAATCTGATTAATTACGGTACAAAACCAGTGAGTGGTGTTTACTCAGTACTTGCTACTGCAACCGGTGGCTGTTCAGTAATGATGAATGGTGAAGCTAGATTGTACGAGTCTCCATTAATTGCTATTAATGATTTAATGTCACTATCTGAAGGGGAACTTATTGGTGGGTTCAACGTTTTTGCTAATGATATTTGGTTGAATGAAATTGACAGTATTGAAGGGGAAGGTAAGAACCTCTATTTCAAATTGGATACTTCATGGACTTATCTGGATGAGAATAGTGCAGGACAACAGTTCTCTACTATCGGAGATGCTTCAATTAACGATGAAGGAAAGTTCGAATACAAAAAGCTCCCTTCATTCTATGGTCGCGACTCGGTGAGATATATCATATATAACACCTCATATCCGGAGCGAATTGATACAGCTACAATATTTATTTTTGTTGGAAATGTTGATTTGGGATCTGGTCGTTCATTTATTATTCCGAATGCATATTCACCAAATGGTGATAATATAAACGATAAATTTGTTATTACTGGCATTGAAGATAAAGAGGAGTCTAAACTTGAGGTGTTTAACCGATGGGGTACGATGGTTTACCGTTCCAGTGGACAGAACTATGACAATGAATGGGATGGAAAATCTACTGAAAGTTCAATGGTGACCGCTGGTGACGATCTGCCTAACGGTACATACTTCTACGTGTTTAGCGTTAAAGTAAATGTTGAGGGCGAAGTTGTAACAAAAGAGTATAGCGGTTATATTGAATTGCGCAGATAATTGAAGAAAATATATACAGATGAAACTATATATAATAATACTTGCATTAGTTGGAATTTTTTCAACAACCCTGTTGGCACAGGATCAGATACAATACAACAATTATGTTGCCAATCAGGGGTTGTTAAATCCTGCTTATAATGGTACAAGAGATGTGATAAGTGGTTTAATTGTTGCCAAATCTCAGTGGATAGGAATTGAGGGAGCTCCAAATACTCAGGGGCTGAATATTCATGGTCCTATTGAAGATACAAATATTGGGCTTGGTATTGCAATAGCAAACGATATGGTTGGTTTCACCAATAATCTCGATGTTATGGCCTCAGCCTCGTATAAGTTGAAAATTGATAGATATAGGTTTCTATCTTTTGGTCTGCAGCTTGGGGCTAGTTCAAATGTCTATGATGGAACAAAAGCAGTTACCGATAACTATCTCGATCCTGTCTTTCAGGGAAAAGAGAGTAAGATTGGTTTCAACTTTGGTTTTGGAACCTACTTCTACTCCGACAACTATTTTGCCGGATTCTCAGTTCCCAAGTTCTTTACTCAAAATTTTGATAAAGAGAGTGCTCAATTTAAAAATACTGTTGACCCCAAGAATCTCTATACGTATCTCTATGGTGGTTACATTTTTGATTGGGGCGATGTTAAAGTGAAGCCCACAGCTCTTTATCGGTTTGTCTATGGAGCACCTTTGCAATTTGATGTCTCTGCTAATGTATTGTTTGTTGAGCGATTATGGCTAGGTTTGGCTTATAGAAGTACATCTGATGTTGTATTTCTGTCGGAGTTTGTAATTAATAGACAGTTTACTGTTCGTTACTCGTTTGATTACTCTTTGACACCTCTAAACCGATATGCAAAATATGGTTCTCACGAGATTGGGCTTCAGTTCGATTTCACATTTAACAAACGTGCCGGTATGCGCTCTATCAGATATTTTTAGAAGTGTTTATACTGTAATAGAAAAATGAAATTTGTTAATAACAAATATAT
>JALVBA010000172.1 GCA_027010905.1 Marinilabiliaceae bacterium | reverse complement strand
CAGAACCTCTCTTTTGATACTCCTGCTCTAATGTTTCTAATTCACTTTTTCGGTTATAGAACATTATGTAGCCTTTCATTATGTTTTGTTTCATAATTATAGGCTACTTTTGATTTAATGGAGTTAAAAAACCACTCTACTCCCTATCAGCCAAACTCAAAAGAGCAGGAAGCAAAAGCAAATCAATTACAAAAGCAATAGCCAACGCAAACGCTGTTACAATACCAAAGTTTTGATTTGGCGAGAAGTCTGAAAAGGCAAATAGCGAAAATGAGACAGTTAAAATAATAGTCGTAAACAAGATAGCTTTTCCTGCATAACGCAACACCTCATCAAAGGTCTCTTCCATAGCAAGTCCACGCTTTCGTGCGTCAAAATATTTGACTAAAAAGTGAATGGTATCGTCAACAGCCACCCCAATAATAATGGCTCCTGCAATGGCTACTCCAATGTCAATGCTAATACCTATCCATCCCATAAGCCCTACTACCAAAATAACAGGTAGAATATTTGGCAAGATAAAGACCCATAACATCTTAAGCCGTCTAAATATTAAGAACATTACAACCGTTACTAAAACCAATGCCAAAGAGAGCGAGTAGATAAGTGTATTTGTCACATCTTTTTGCATGTGTGCAAACATATAAGTCTGTCCTTGGACGGTTGCACTATACTCTGTCTTTTTCCACCACTCTTCAATGTAGTGTATCATCTCTAAATCTTTAGAGGTATCAACAATATTCATCTGCCCAGAGATACGAAGCTTCTGCTCATTAATATCCATTTTATCATTTATCTCCATTCCTTGTGGAAGTGAGAGTGAATAGAGTAGAAGATACTGTGCAATCAAATTTTGACTATTTGGAATTTCATCTTTTCCATCTACTACTTTGTTAAAACGTTTTACTATATCCATAAGCGAAGAGAGGTGTCGCACATCTGAAAAGTCGGTTTGAAACTCTCTATAAAAACGTTCAACAGTTTTCATAAACTTAGGACTTTTAATCCCATCTTTTACCCCTGAATCGACTACAATCTCATAACTCATAGGTCCTGTAAGATTGTTCATAATAAACTCAGCACTCTGACGAATAGGAACATCTTTATCAAAATAGCGAATAGTATTTGAATCAACTCTTACTTGGGTAATTCCTAACCCTAAAAGAATAAAAACAAAAGAGGTAATGTAGATAATTTTCTTATTGTTTCTAAGAATAAATGCTCCATAACCCAACGGCTTTTTCGATTTTATCTTCTCTAACAATTTTGCTTTAACAGGTTTTTTAAGTAAAAGTAGAATAGAGGGCATCCAAACAATCGAGATAATAAACGCCAAAACAGCCCCTGAAGCTGTTGCAATTCCCAAGGTAAAGACAGGAATAACCTCTGAAATCATCAATGTTGCAAAACCAATGGCTGTTGTTAATGAAGTCAAAAAGATAGGCAACATGTTTTTCTGCATACTTTTTAATACTGCTTCATCATTCTCTAATCCCTCTTGCTTATAGGTCAACCAAACACTGTAAATATGCACAGCATCGGCGATTCCAATAGCAACCACAAAAACAGGTAGGTTTGCTGTAAAGTTGTTAAGCTTATAACCAAGTAGCACCTGCACAGCCAAAACCGTTAAAAAGGTAAAGACCACAACTCCAATAGGAATTAATGCCCCAGAGACTCGACGAAATAGCAACAACAATAAGATAATAGAAGCTACTAAAACCAAAGGTGTAAAGGTCATTGCATCACCTGTTCCAATCACTACAAACGCTTTGTTGAGTGCTGGTCCACCATTGACCCAAAACTTATAACCTGTACGCTCTGCCTCAGGTGTTAAAATTTTGTCAAGCAGTTCCATAATCTCTAAACTTTTATCTGATTTGTCATTTACTTTAGGAGTTAAACGAGCTGAAATCATGGTAGTTGTACCATCAGAAGAGATAAGTGAGTTTACCAAAAGTGGGTCATCTAAAGCAATCGCTTTTCTATTGAAAAGATATGAGTCATCTGCCTTATCTATATCTTTAATAAAATCTTCAACAATAATATCCTCTTCATCTTCAGGATTAGCATGAACATACTGATAGTTACTCAATGAATCTACCCTAGCAATATACTTAGTCTTCCACAACTCATCGGTAATCCTTTTAATAGTAGAGAGTGCCTTTTGAGTAAAGATTCCATTCTCATCTTTAAAAGCAATAATCACCCCATCATCATTTCCAAAGGTCTTACGAAAGTTATCATAATCTTTTAAAGTCTTAGAGTCTTTCCCAAACCATATACGATAACTTCCGTCTATTTCAACTTTAGAATTAAATTTTCCATCTTCATCAATTTTTACAAATGATAAAACTGACAAAAGTATAACTACTATTGGTAAACTAATAGCAATTTTCCATCGAAACTTGTTTAAGAACGCTATGTAATTTTGCATTTTTTCTCCTGTAGGGTGCGATTGCCATCGCACCGTTTTAATCATATTTATTATCTTTATATAATTTCAAAT
>JALVBA010000171.1 GCA_027010905.1 Marinilabiliaceae bacterium | reverse complement strand
CTATCGTAGGGTGCGATTGCCATCGCACCATCTAATCATATACTTAATACATTAAGGGCAAATAACGTGGCAACCACATCACAAGAAATCAAACAACTTTTAGAAGAACGCATACTCGTAATAGATGGTGCAACAGGTACTCAGATACAAAACTTGGAAATCCCCAAAGAAGCATGGTTAGACGACAAAGGTGTAGACCAAGAGGGGTGTAATGAGCTTCTTAATGCTACAGCACCAGAGCTTATGCGAGAGGTTCATAACGCTTATGCTAAAGCTGGGGCAGACATCATTAAAACCAATACCTTTGGAACCATGCCTTGGGTGCTTGATGAGTACCAAATGGGAGAGCGATGTTATGAACTCTCTAAAAAGGGTGCAGAGATTGTTAAAGATGTTTGTGACCAATACTCAACCCCTGAAAAACCACGATTTGTTTTAGGGTCTATTGGCCCTGGTACAAAACTACCTAGTCTTGGGCATATTCACTATGATGAGATGTATGCAGGGTATAAAGAGACAGCCTTAGGGTTGATTGATGGTGGGTGTGACATCTTTATGCTAGAGACGTGTCAAGACCCATTGCAGATAAAAGCAGGGCTTCATGGTTGTCAAGATGCCAATAAAGAGCGAGGTGTAGAACTACCTATTATGGTTTCGGTGACCATTGAGCTTAGTGGGTCGATGCTTATTGGAACGGATGCTACTACTATTGTAACCATTTTAGAGCCATTTGATATTCTCTCTTTGGGCTTTAACTGTGGAACGGGTCCAGACCAAGTAAAAAAACATTTACGAACACTTTCAGAACTTTGTAATATTCCTATCTCTGTTCATGCCAATGCAGGTTTACCACAAAACAGAGGAGGGTACACCTACTACCCAATGGGACCTGATGAGTTTACAGAAAAACAGTTAGAGTTTACCAAGTTTGATGGAGTGAGCTTTTTAGGTGGTTGTTGTGGGACAACACCTCAACATATTCATGCTCTTCAAAAAGCTGTCTCTACGCTTAAGCCTAAAAAGCCTACAGGTAAGATTGAGCCGAGTATTGCTTCTCTGTTTAATACAACTGAACTTTTCCAAGAACCTGCTCCTTTGCTTATTGGAGAGCGTTCAAACTCGACAGGTTCAAAAGCCTTTAGAGAGCTTATTATCGCTTCTGATTATGAGGGAACATTAACCGTTGGTCAAGCACAAGTTCGTGATGGGGCTCACTGTTTAGATGTGAATGTTGAGTTTGCAGGGCGTGATGGTGCAAAAGATATGAAAGCTATTATGGAGCTCTATAACCAAAAAATCCCCTTACCTCTTATGCCTGATGCTACACGTGTTAATACTATGGAAGAGGGGTTAAAGTGTATTGGTGGGAAGCCGATTATTAACTCTGTAAACCTTGAAGATGGGGAAGAGAAGTTTCATGCTATCTGTAAGTTGGCTAAAAAGTATGGAACAGCCCTAGTTTGTTTGACCATTGATGAGGTGGGAATGGCAAAGACCAAAGAGGATAAAGTCACCCAAGCTGAACGTATGTATGATATGGCTGTAAATATTCATGGAATTGACCCTCGAAACCTTATTTTTGATGTCTTAACCTTTACCGTAGGTTCTGGAGATGAAGAGTATAGAGACGCTGCGATTCAGACCATGGAGGCGATACGTGAGCTACACATAAGACACCCCGAAGTAGGCTCAACATTGGGGCTTTCCAACATCTCGTTTGGGTTAGATGTTCATGCACGGCGTTTCTTAAACTCAGTTTTTTTACACCACTGTTTAGAAGTAGGGTTGACGACAGTTATTATCAATGTTAAACATATTGTCCCTCTATCAAAAATGAGCGATGCTGACCGTGAGATTTGTGAAGAGTTGCTCTTTAACCCTGATGACCAATCTTTATTTAAATTTATTGAACATTTTGCAGATGCTGTGATTGAAGATGAGGGGGCTGATGAGGCGTATGAAGCACTCTCTAGCGAAGAGAAGATTAAAAAGCTACTCATGGACGGTGATAAAGAGCGAATGATTCCTTTGGTAGAGGAGGCACGAAAAGAGCTAAATCCTGATGATATTGTGAATGTTATTTTGATTGATGCGATGAAAGTAGTTGGTGAGTTGTTTGGTTCGGGGCAGATGCAGTTGCCGTTTGTACTTCAATCTGCTGAGACAATGAAAGCTACGGTTGATTATTTAAACCCTTATTTAACCAAACAAGAGAAAGAGACCGATACCACGTTGGTGGTTGGTACGGTTAAGGGAGATGTTCATGATGTGGGTAAAAACCTTGTTGATATTATTCTCTCTAACAATGGATTTAAAGTTATTAATGTAGGGATTAAAGTTCAGCTAGAGACTTACTTGGAGACAATGGAGACGCATAATATTCAAGCCATTGGAATGAGTGGGCTTTTGGTAAAATCAACAGCTGTAATGAAAGAAAACCTAGAGACCATGGCAGAGATGGGCATAGAGATTCCTGTGCTTTTAGGTGGTGCAGCGTTAACACGAAGTTTTGTAG
>JALVBA010000170.1 GCA_027010905.1 Marinilabiliaceae bacterium | reverse complement strand
ATACAAAGATTTGTAATGATAAATCAAGGTACAAGAGATAGGGAGTTCTTCTACTTTAGAATGGCTAATTATTTCTCCTAGCACCTCAAAATAATATTTAGCCAATAATCACTTTTATAAATGAAAAACTCCCGTTTTGTTAATTTTGTGATTATTTTTGGATTTTGAATGATACTCATAGTTTTAAGGTATGGATAGAACGGAGAAAGAATTTAAGCTTGATCAACGATATCTTGCAATGGCTCGTATCTGGTCGCACAACTCATATTGTAAGCGACGTCAGGTTGGAGCATTGATTGTGAAGAATAAGATGATTATTAGTGATGGTTACAACGGTACTCCATCAGGATTTGAAAATGAGTGTGAGGATGAGAATAACAAAACCAAGGCGTACGTACTGCATGCCGAAGCCAATGCAATTACAAAGGTTGCTCATTCAAATAACAGTTCAGAGGGTTCTACACTTTATGTAACATCATCACCCTGTATTGAGTGTGCCAAGCTTATTATTCAGGCAGACATAAAAAGGGTGGTGTTCTCCGAAAAGTATCATTCCGTAGAGGGAGTTGAATTGCTTGAACGTGCCAATATTGACATAGCACATATTGAAGAAGAGATAACAATTAAAGAATAACAACATGACAAATTCAGGAAACAAGAGGTATATTTACATGCCTATGATTTTTGCACTACTTCTGATATCAGGAATTTTCATCGGGAGGTACTTTCTCTCTGCACAAGGTCTTGGCGGAGGAAATCCTCTATTGATATATCCTCAAACCGATAAGGTGGAGACAATTCTAAATCTTATAAAAGAGGAGTATGTTGACACAATAGATATAAAAAAGCTTGAGGAGAAGGTTATCCCCCATATTGTTGAGAATCTCGATCCTCATTCAATGTATATTCCGGCAAAAAATCTGGCAAAGGTTAACGAAGAGCTTGAGGGTAACTTCGGTGGAATTGGGGTACAGTTCAGTATTCAAAATGATACTGTACTTGTTGTTGCAGTAATCTCAGGGGGACCATCCGAAAAGCTCGGCATCCTTCCGGGTGATAGGATAATCAGAGTAAATGACACAACTATTGCCGATATCAAAATTCAGAACAACGACGTTATCCATAAGTTAAGAGGTGAGATGGGAACCAAGGTAAAAGTATCCATCCTACGACGTAATGTAAAAGAGCTGATTGACTTTGACATTATCCGGGGTGAAATACCTATTACTAGCGTTGATGTGGCCTATAAGATAAATGAGATAACAGGCTATGTTAAGATTGACCGTTTCGCACAAAACACCTATCAGGAGTTTATTACTGCTCTTGCACAGCTAAAAGAGGAGAAGTGTAAAAACCTAATTGTTGACCTACGAAACAATTCAGGCGGATTGCTCGATATTGCATTCAGTATTACAAATGAGTTTCTGAAACGTGATGAGTTGATATTCTACACCGAAGGAAAATCGCAACCAAGGCGTGAAGTAAAAGCCAATGGAGTAGGTTCATGTCAGGAGGCAAAAGTTATTGTTCTTGTGAATGAATATTCTGCCTCGGCAAGTGAGATTTTTGCGGGAGCACTTCAGGATAACGACAGAGGCCTAATTTTGGGGCGCCGAAGTTTTGGGAAAGGATTGGTGCAGAACCAGATTCCACTGCCTGACGGATCGGCCATACGTTTAACAATTGCCAGATACTACACTCCAAGTGGCAGAAGTATTCAGAAACCTTACAAATTTGGAGATGCTGAAGACTACTACAAAGATATCATGAATAGATATGAGCATGGTGAGTTTTTTGAAAAGGATAGTATAGTGCAGAACGACACTCTTAAATACTACACCAAATCCGGTAGGGTTGTGTATGGTGGGGGCGGAATTATGCCCGATATTTTTGTGCCAAGAGACACATCTCACTACACCAACCTATACTACACTATGAGGGCAACGGGAGTTGTTTATCAGTATGCTTTGAAATATGCAGACGAAAATCGCAACACTCTCAAAAGATACAAAGATGCTGATTCTATGTTAAAGTATCTGAACACTCAACCTATTCTTCAGGGTTTTATATCTTTTGCAAAGAGTAAGAAGATTAAGATTGACCAAAAACAGTTGAAGCTGTCGGAGTCACTACTTGATATTGAAGTGAAGGCATATATTGCCCGTAATACAATTGACAATGAAGGATTCTATCCCATCATTCATAAGATTGATAACGTGCTTCAACGTGCAGTTGAGGAGATGGATAAAGATTTCCCGTTTTAATTCGGTTGACTATTTAACCATTTTAGACGGGGTTTAGCTAACATGTAAATTAAGACGAGATAATGATAGTTGGATTTTTAAGAACATTACTGTTTATTTTGATTTTTTACTATCTGTTCAGATTTGTAGGTAGGTATCTGTTACCCTTTTTGCTAAAAAAAGGGGTGGAGAATATGCAGAAAAAGCAGCAGGAACAGTTTAACAGATATAGTGAAGGGCAGAAGAAGAGAGAGGGTGAAGTTACTATTAAGCAGAACCGGAAATCTCAAAGCTCAACACCGGAACCCGGTACAGATAGTGAATATGTAGACTTTGAAGAGATTAACTAATACGGAAATTTTTTCGGTGATACGATAGGGAGGTTGTAAATTTTAATGCCATGGTTGAAAACGTTATGGGTAGAGAGTTTGATTTTTTGATTATAGGTTCGGGTATTGCAGGGTTGAGTTTCGCACTTAAGGTTGCTGATGCGGGTAGTGTGGCAATCGTTAGTAAAACGGAACTTGCAGAGACAAACACTTCACGTGCTCAGGGTGGAATAGCATCTGTTATTTACGCACCTGACTCCTATGAAAAACATATTCAGGATACGCTCATTGCAGGCGATGGACTGTGCAATGTGGATGTGGTGAAAAAGGTGGTGAAAGATGCTCCTGACCAGATAGCGGAGTTAATAAAATGGGGTACCAAGTTTGACGTGGATGAGAAGGGTAAGTACTCTCTTCACAGGGAGGGAGGACACTCTGAGAAACGAATACTGCACCACAAGGATAATACCGGATTTGAGATTCAGAGGGCACTGGTTGAAAAGGTTCGTACCCATCCAAATATTGAGATATTCGAATCTCATTTTGCCATTGATATTATTACCCGACACCATTTGGGTCATGTAACAGAAAGATGGATGACCGATATTGAGTGTTTCGGTGCATACATTCTGGATCTTAAAACCAATCAGGTGGAGACGTTCCTCAGCAAAATTACCATGATGGCAACTGGAGGGATAGGCAATATCTACCAAACAACAACCAATCCTCCCATTGCTACAGGTGATGGTATAGCTATGGTATATCGTGCAAAAGGAATAATTGAGAATATGGAGTTTATCCAGTTTCATCCAACATCACTCTACAACCCAAGCGAAAAACCTTCATTCCTGATAACTGAGGCTCTTAGAGGCTTTGGAGCTATTTTAAGGCGTAAGGATGGCAAGAAATTTATGCATAAATATGATGAACGCGAGTGTCTTGCTCCGCGTGATATCGTTGCCAGAGCAATCGATAATGAGCTAAAAAATACAGGTGATGACTATGTTTACCTCGATGTTACCCATCGAAAGGCAGAAAGAACAAAAGCAGAATACCCCAATATTTACAAAAAGTGTCTTAGCATAGGTATTGACATTACAAAAGATATGATTCCGGTAGTGCCGGCAGCGCATTATGTTTGTGGAGGTATTAAGGTTGATATTCACGGTCGCACCTCAATAAAGAATCTCTATGCCGCCGGCGAGTGTAGCTCAACAGGATTGCATGGGGCGAACAGACTGGCTTCAAATTCTCTTATCGAAGCTGTGGTTTATGCCGACGCGGCGGTGAAAGATACCCTGCAAAAAGTTGATGCAATCACATTAAAGAAAGGGATACCCGACTGGAATGACGAAGGAACATCACATACAGAGGAGATGGTGCTGATAACACAGAGCAATAAAGAGGTTGAACAGATTATGAGTACCTACGTTGGTATTGTTCGTTCAAACCTGCGTCTGAAAAGAGCTTTAGATCGCCTGCAAATACTCTATCATGAAACAGAGGCTCTGTTCGACAGCTCTGTTGTTTCAATGAAATTGTGTGAGCTGAGAAATGAGATAAATTTAGGTTACCTGATAATACGTATGGCTCAAAAACGTAAAGAGAGTCGGGGATTGCATTACAATATAGACTATCCTAAAAAATTAGAATAAAAAGTATTGAAAAAAGGAGTTGTATTAAAATCTACAGGCAGTTGGTATCTGGTGAAGCAGGAAGATGGAGTCGAGATAAGCTGCAAAATAAGGGGTAAGCTGCGACTGGATGGAATTAAAAGTACCAACCCTGTTTCGGTGGGCGATATTGTTCTGCTTGACGAAGAGAATGTAATCGTAGATATTGAGCCACGCAAAAATTATATAGTACGTAAATCTCCGAATCTCTCGAAACAGTCACATATTATTGCGGCTAATGTTGATCAGGCAGCTATTATTGTTACAATTAATTATCCTGTTACAACTACCGTTTTTATTGATCGTTTTCTTACTGCTGCCGAAGCGTACCGTATTCCGGTCTCTATCATCTTTAACAAAACAGACAGGTATAATGAAGAGCAGCTGACAGAGCTGAAGGAGTTACAGGATATTTATGAAAAGATAGGCTATCTTACCTATCAGATATCTGCAAAGAGGGATGCAGAATTCAATGCAATAGTTGAACTTCTGAAGGATAAAATAACTGTTATTGCCGGTCATTCGGGTGTTGGTAAGTCTACGTTAATAAACCGGCTGCAGCCCGGTATCGACCTTAAAACAACCGAAATATCAGATTCGCATCAATCAGGAAAACATACCACAACATTTGCTGAGATGCACGTTTTGAGTTTTGGTGGATACATAATTGATACTCCCGGGATTAGAGGTTTTGGACTTTACCATGTTGAGAAAGAGGAGATATACCACTTTTTTAGAGAGCTGTTTGCCATTTCAAAAAACTGCAAATACAACAACTGTATGCACATAAATGAACCCGGATGTGCAGTTAAAGAGGCTGCTCAGAACGGAGATGTCGCCATCTCGAGATATAACAGTTATCTGAATCTCTACATCGACGACAACGGAAAGTACAGGTAACTCTCTCTCTTTGAGTAGTGCAAAAACCATAAAGTTTAGGGCGATTTCCCCATAGCTTTACAAACTTTATCAATAATTATCCGTATTACAACTGATAAACAAAATTGTTATAACACTGCTTTAACAGATTAAAACGGAGAATGAGGAAAGCCATAATCATAGGTGCCACCAGTATTATACTATTAATTCTGGCAAACGTGTACTACTACTACAGTACCTATATGGCACAGGTAAATACTCAACAGGAGATTCTTACACGGCAATCTCTGATTTGTAGAACCATATAAATCTCTACTTTCAAAAAATACAAACTAACATACTGCTACTTCTATCGTATGATGAGTTGGATGATCTTTTTGTAAATAGAGGTAACTCAATCAATTCGCAAAAAAAGATTGAGTTCCTGTTCAATAGCTACAAGGAGACGATTAATGAGTTAAAAATTATAGATTTGGATGGTAATGTTTTTGGTCTGAAAAAAGGGAACTTAGGTTCTGTAATATCTTTTTTCAGCAAAATAAACCCTATTGACATACTCAAGCCGAAAATAATCTTTAGCGATAATAATAAAACAATAAGTTACCTACAACCCCTTACTGATGAGTCAGACACGTACGGGTACGTGCAAATTGAGATGAACCTGAATGCTTTTTTCAGTTTAATGTTCAATAACTTTAGCATCAAAGATTACCATTTTCAATGGATAATTAAGCCTTCAGGAGTTGTGTTTAACACTCTCAATGCTAATTTTAAAATTCCACATTTCAACTCTTTAAGCAAAACGATATTCGGAAATAGTATTAGCCTTAAACACAATATCGAGATTAATGGAGAAGAGAGAGAGCTTCTGACAATATTTCGTAAGCTGAGGATAAATGATGAGCACTACTACATGGCTTTTTCATTGCCTGTAGCCCAAATAACATTATACATTGTTCGTAATGCTTTTATTGTTGGGGCTATTACCCTGTTTATTATATTGTTCTTCATTGCATGGTCTGTCAATAATATTCACAATAAAACGGAGGAGGAGAAGAGGTTGAAGCAGTCGCAGGAGACCCTCAGGAAGATGCTTTACTACTTGCCTGCCGGAGTTGTACTTATTGATAACAATAATCGTATAAGACAGGTGAACAAAACAGCACTCAATATCTTCTCTTTTGATGATGAGGATCAGATGCTTGGTCAGGAAGCTGAGGACAGTGTGCTTTTTGAAAACTTTAATATTACAGATAAGTCGGAGTACTCAGCCAACTCATACACATATATTCTTAAAAACAAACAGGACGAAGAGACTGTTATTCTGGTGGAGAGAATACCCTTCTTCCTTCAGTCGCAACGATTTATCATTAATATGCTTATTGAGGTCTCATCGCTCGATTTAAAAGAGAAGATGAGTGGTGGATTTACCGAAACAAAATCGAATTTTATTGCAAATATTAGCCATGAACTGCGAACACCTTTAAACGGGATTATTGGCATGACTGATCTTCTTTTGGGTGCAGACCTGCATTCACAGGAGAAGAACATGCTATCTGTAGTAAAACGGTCGGCAGACACTTTGCTTACGCTGATTAATGATATCCTTGACTTTTCTAAGATTGAAGCTGGCAAGTTTGAGATTGAATCGATACAGTTTAATTTGCAGGATGAGATTGAAGATACTGTTCATGATTTTCAAACGATGGCAAAAGAGAACAGTATAAAGCTGTCGTGGTCCACGTCAACTTCACTGCCAAAGGATTTTATGGGAGACCCAATACGACTGAGGCAGGTGTTAAATAATCTGATTAGCAACGCTATAAAGTTTACCCCTGTTAACGGCCGGATAGAACTCACTATTTCGGAAACAAAAGCCCTTAACGGAAGTCGTGCCATTCGTTTCTCAATTAAAGATTCCGGTATCGGGATTTCGAAGGAGAAGTTGGAGCTGATTTTTAAACCGTTCTCTCAGGCCGATGGCAGCACTACGCGTAAGTTTGGAGGTACAGGCCTGGGAACCACCATATCAAAACAGCTGATTAATTTAATGGGTGGAGAGATTAAGGCTAAAAGTCCGTCGGGATTGTCGGACAACCCTAAATATCCGGGAGCTGAATTTATTTTCACTCTTCGTTTCAGAACGAACAAACACACAAAGTTGCTGGATCTTTCAAACATAACTAATACTGCCTCTATAAAGGTGTTAATAATTACCGATGACAGGCTGCAGGTTCAGGATATCATAAAAAATCTGGCATCTCTGCATATCGAATATGAAAAATTACCACCTTCGAATGAAACGATTGAAATACTGAAATCGGAGAGCAGGTACCATCTTATCATTATTGATAACAGACCTAATTTCGATGGTCTGGAATTTCTTAACACTCTTTACAGTCATAAACTTCACTCAAAGTTTAGGATAATAGTACAGAGTGCAGATTTAGAGCAGGCAAATACAAGAGTGGCAAAACAACTTGGTGCCGACACCTACCTGCGAAAACCGGTTAAGCTGATTATGCTGAAAGAGTTTATATCACAATACTTTCCCGGAATAGATGCTGATGATTTCGCCACTCAAAGTGTTTCGGAGAAAAATCTCAGGGTTTTAGTTGCCGAAGATAACAAGCTAAACCAGCGTGTAATACAAAATCTGTCTAAACGATTTGCAATAACTATCGACATTGCAGAGAATGGTATAGTAGCCCTGAATATGGTAAAAGAGAAAGAGTATGACATGATATTTATGGATATTTTCATGCCTAAAATGGATGGACTAACTGCCGTAAAAGAGTTGAAGAAGATGGGCAACAACTGCCCAACCATTGGAATGACTGCAAGTAATGACCTTGAAGAGAAGAACAATGCTTTGGAGGCCGGGATGGATGACTACATAATAAAGCCGGTTAAGTTTGAAGAGCTGTCACGTATGATAACAAAATGGGGTGCAAAGTAACCCCTAAGATAGTTATACGCAATTACTGTTAGTTCTACCAAACATTGTTTTCCACTTCATTTTTCAACCATTCCAGTTGTGAATTGCTTTCAATTTGTATCTTTGAAGTATTGAGCACAGTTATTTCGTCACTTTCCTCTGCAAATTCTGTGTTGTGAATTGCTTTCAATTTGTATCTTTGAAGTATTGAGCACAGTGATAACAGGCTGATGTTGCTGCCAAAATCAGTTGTGAATTGCTTTCAATTTGTATCTTTGAAGTATTGAGCACAGTAAAAAACCAAAAGGTAAAATCAAATTTTTGTTGTGAATTGCTTTCAATTTGTATCTTTGAAGTATTGAGCACAGTACATCGCCCCAGTCGTGTGTGCCGTCTGCGGTTGTGAATTGCTTTCAATTTGTATCTTTGAAGTATTGAGCACAGTTTTATTTTACAGACACCTACGCAATAAGCGTTGTGAATTGCTTTCAATTTGTATCTTTGAAGTATTGAGCACAGTACCGTTATCAATTGCAAAACGTAACTCGTTGTTGTGAATTGCTTTCAATTTGTATCTTTGAAGTATTGAGCACAGTATTCAGGCATGAAGTAATCTCCACCCATCTGTTGTGAATTGCTTTCAATTTGTATCTTTGAAGTATTGAGCACAGTCTAGATGTGCTTATTATGCGCCAGTGGTTTGTTGTGAATTGCTTTCAATTTGTATCTTTGAAGTATTGAGCACAGTGGTATAATTGATATTATTCAT
>JALVBA010000169.1 GCA_027010905.1 Marinilabiliaceae bacterium | reverse complement strand
GCAATGGCAACAGGTAGCAGACCCACAGGGGTGAGTACCGAATACCTTCCACCAACATCATCGGCGATAACAAAAGTTTTGTATCCCTCCTGATTAGCAAGTGTGCGCAGTACCCCCCGTTTCTTATCAGTAATGGCAACAATACGCTCTTTAATCTCCTCAGCCGAATACTTCTCTTCCATCAGTTGCTTTAATAGTCGGAAGGCAATGGCCGGTTCAGTAGTTGTTCCTGATTTGGAAATTATTACTAGGGCGAACGACTTATCCTTTAGCAGCTCCAACAGTTCGTAGCTGTAGTCCTCGCCAATATTATTACCGGCATACAGAACAACCGGGTTTCGGCGGGTTGCATGCAGGTGATCGAAACTACCTGACAGGGAGTCGATTACTGCTTTGGCACCGAGGTAGCTGCCACCAATACCTATTACCACTACATAGTCAGCAAGTGAGCGAATTTTATTTGCAGTATCTTTAATGTCGGAAAGATGTTTCTGAGATATTGAAGATGGCAGACCTAGCCATCCTAAAAAATCAGACCCTTTACCCGATTTGTTATGCAGCTTCTTATTGCTTGCAAGAACCGTTTTTTCATAGTTCCGGATAGCCTCTTCAGAAACAAAGCCGGTAACTTTTGAAATGTCAATTTTCAGATGTCTCATATTCTATATTATTACTCTGTCGTATATTTAAAGTTATTGGTAAATACAATTAGGCTTTGTTGCATCTCTTCAGAACCTCTTTACCTAAGTTGTTCGGTTAATAGTCGAATCTCTATCGCTGGAGATATTTTCTCATAAATAATATTATAAACAGCATCAGTTATCGGCATATTTACTTTGTATTTTTGGTTTATCTCCCTTATACTTTTCACAGCATAATAGCCCTCAGCAATCATAAGCATCTCCATTTGAGCGTACTTTACCGAATAGCCTTTTCCAAGCATAACTCCGAAATTTCGATTTCTGGAGAATTGTGAATAGGCAGTAACCAGAAGGTCGCCGAGATAGGCAGAGCTTTTAATATCTCTTGAAATAGGATGCACGGTATCGACAAATCGCGTTATCTCCTGAATGCCATTAGATAGAAGCACGGCTTGAAAGTTATCACCATATCTCAGCCCGTGACAAATACCTGATGCAACAGCCATTATATTTTTCAGAACGGCTGAGTATTCAGTTCCGTATATATCATCTGAGATTGTGGTTTTAATGTGTGAACAGGAGAGCATAGATGAGAAACCCCGTGCTTTGTTAACATCCTGAGATGAGATAGTAAGATATGATAACCTCTCAAGTGCAACCTCCTCAGCATGACAAGGGCCGGATATAACTCCCAATGATTCCGGTGGAACTTCATAATATTTATTTATGTAACTGCCTATTATCAAATTCTCATCAGGCACAAGTCCTTTGATAGCAGACACAACAAACTTATTTTTTAGAGGGATGGTTAATGGTTTTAATATATCCTTTAGAAAGGCTGAAGGTATAGCTATCACCAGAATGTCTGACTTCTCTACAATCTCATTTATATCTGTTGAGAGAAAGATATCATCCATATTAAACTCAATGCCTGTAAGATAATTGGGGTTGTGTTTGTATTGACGGAATTTGTCGATAAACTCCTTATTTCTAAAGTGCCAATTTATGGATGAAACATTATTTAAAAGTAATTTTGCTATTGCGGTGGCCCAACTTCCGCTACCAATTATTCCAACTTTTGAGGTTTCATCCATAATTGAGGTTTTAAATAAAAACGGATATTAAGAAAATTAATTATAAAAGACAAATCTCTGTACAAATTGCCTCGATATTTTTGGCCTGCATTATTCATGAATTTTCTCGCAAATGCGCTAAGTCACAAAGAGTAAGTGAATTAATAATTCATGTTCAAAATATTCAATATTAGTAAGTTCAATCAATTTGATTTGCCATCTTATTCTTTATCTCCACGTTGCGCTTTTGTGTCTTTGCGTGATGAATTATTCAGGTTGGAGCGATATAGGTCATCTCCCTTATATCAGCCTCGGCTAAATTTTATTTATGATACCCAGCCCGCAACATCCTCTTTCGACGGGTTCTTCAAACTAAGCTTAAGCTTTTTGTTTAATCCACAAATATCCTGATGCAGTTTATTTGGATTTAATGTCTTTAGCTCCTTAATTGTAAGGATTCCGGTCTTTTGTACAACTGCTACCCACTCATCCGGTATTCCCAGCTTCATGAAACTCTCTTTACTGTCTCTCTCCGGCTTCTTCTCCGGCTTCATCTGAGGGAAGAATAGCACATCCTGAATAGAGGGAGAGTTAGTCATCATCATCGTTAATCTGTCAATCCCTATTCCCATACCCGATGTGGGAGGCATTCCATATTCGAGAGCACGAATAAAATCGTAATCGATATACATCGCTTCATCATCACCCTTCTCCTGAAGCTTCAATTGCTCCTCAAAACGCTCACGTTGGTCGATGGGATCATTAAGTTCCGAGTAGGCATTTGCCAGCTCATGACCGTTAACAAACAGTTCAAAACGCTCAGTCAGATCGGGATTCAAACGGTGCTTTTTACACAAAGGAGACATCTCAACAGGGTAGTCAATAATAAAGGTTGGTTGGATATAGTTATGTTCGCACTTCTCCCCAAATATCTCATCAATAAGTTTGCCCTTCCCCATCGAGTCGTTATGCTCAATCTCCAGTTTGTCGCAAACTTCCCTTATCTGATTTTCGCTCATTCCGCTAATGTCGAATCCGGTGTACTCTTTGATGGCATCGGCCATAGTAACTTTTTTGTAGGGTCTTTTAAAGTCAATGAGCCTGTCGCCCACCTGAACTTCGGTTTTGCCGTGTAGAGCCATAGCCACATTTTCCACCATCTCAGCAGTAAAATTCATCATCCAGTTATAGTCCTTGTATGCTACATAAATCTCTAATGCTGTAAACTCAGGGTTGTGAGTACGATCCATCCCCTCGTTACGGAAATTTCTGGAAAACTCGTAAACACCTTCGTATCCACCTACAATCAGGCGCTTAAGGTAAAGCTCGTTTGCTATCCGCAGATAGAGTGGGATATCCAATGCATTATGATGAGTTACAAACGGGCTTGCCGCTGCGCCACCCGGGATTGGTTGCAGAACCGGGGTGTCAACCTCAAGGTATCCAAAACCGTTAAAGAAGTTTCTGATTGTCTGCATCAGAACTGTTCTCTTTCTGAATGTCTCACGCACCTCAGGATTTACAACAAGGTCGACATAACGTTGACGGTATCGTAACTCCGGATCCGAAAAAGAGTCATAAACCTTACCATCCTTCTCTTTAACAATTGGCAGGGGTTTGAGTGATTTGCTCAGTACCGTAATCTCATTTACGTGGATAGAGGTTTCGCCCACCTGAGTTTTAAAAACGTAACCTTTAATTCCGATAAAATCACCAATATCAAGGAGTTTTTTGAAAACTGTATTGTATAGTGTTTTGTCCTCACCGGGGCAAATCTCGTCTCTGTTAATATATATCTGAATTCGTCCTTCGGAGTCCTGTATTTCGGCAAAAGAGGCTTTACCCATAATTCTGCGGCTCATAATTCTACCTGCCAGAACTACATCTTTAAGGTTTTCCTTTTCAGGGTCAAACTGCTGTTTTACCTCTGTTGAAAAGTGTGTAGTTTTATATTCGTTTGCAGGGTATGGATCTATCCCCAGTTTCCGTAACTCCTGCAGGCTGTTTCTTCTGATAATCTCCTGTTCGCTCAACTCTAAATTGCTCATTCTGTATGGTCTTATTTTCTGTTCTGTGTAAAAAAAGTGCTGCAAAGATAATAAAAAACATTTTGGTTATATATCAAGAGGCTTGCTTGAAGTAAGACCCTCGGTGAGTAGATCTTGTAGTAATGGGCGAAAGAGCCTACTCCATTCTCGGATGTCAGCCGAACAATTGTGAAAAAAAAATCTTAGTCATCTCGCCATATTGTTGCAACCATTTTTTTAAGTAATATTGCCATTAATTCTCTCACAAATTTCAGAGATAGATGGTAAAGACAAAAAGAAAAATATCAAAGCCAGACTGGCTCAAAATAAGACTGCCAAGAACAGAGGAGTATAAGTGGATGAACAGCGTTGTAAAGGAGAACAACCTTCATACTATTTGCACGAGTGGTAAGTGTCCAAATGCTGCGGAGTGCTGGGCAAAAGGAACAGCAACATTTATGATTCTGGGGAATATTTGCACCAGAGCATGTAAGTTTTGTAATGTGGCTACCGGCAACCCGGATCCAGTTGATACGAAGGAGCCTTTACGGATAGCCCGCTCAATTAAAATAATGAAGGTGAAGCATGCAGTTATCACTTCGGTTGATAGAGATGACCTTGAAGATGGAGGAGCCGGAATATGGGTTGAGACAATCCGACAGGTAAAAGAGTTAAATCCAGAGACAACAATGGAGGTTCTGATACCTGACTTTAACGGAAATGAGCCATTGATTAAAATGATTATTGATGCTGAGCCGGAGGTGATCTCCCACAATCTGGAGACAGTAAGGCGACTGACTCCCGGGATTCGTACAAAAGCAAAATATGATGTAAGTCTTGGTGTGCTAAGATATATTGCTAAAAATGGCACTGTAGCTAAATCGGGTATAATGCTTGGCCTTGGAGAGCGCGAAGATGAGGTGCTTGAAGTTATGGATGATCTGCTGGAAGCCGGGGTTTCGGTATTCACAATTGGTCAGTATCTGCAACCAACAGCTGCACATATGCCTGTTAAGGAGTATGTGCATCCCGATATTTTTGCAATGTACAAGGAGATTGGTATGGAGAAAGGGTTTGATTATGTTGAGAGTGCTCCCCTCGTTCGTTCGTCATACAATGCAGCTAATCATATTAAGTAAAAAGGGAGAGGTGCACGAATAAAAGAGAGTGAGACTTAATAAACATTCAATTGTATAAAAGTTATTGACATGTATATTTTTAAAGACCTGGGAGAGATAGAGTATAAGAGAGCCTGGGAGTATCAGGAGGAGTGTTTTAATGAAATTATCAAAGCGAAACTCTATAATCGTGAAAATGAAAACGATAAGAAAGAGGTAACTAACAGGCTGCTTTTTTGCGAGCACCCTCATGTTTATACACTTGGGAAAAGCGGGACTCAAAATAATCTTCTGATAAATGATGATTTCCTGAAAAAAATTAATGCTACATATTTTAAGACAAACCGTGGGGGTGACATAACTTATCACGGACCCGGGCAGATTGTAGGCTATCCGATACTCGACCTTGAGGAGCTGGGATTGAGTGTGAAGGAGTATATCCTGAAGCTTGAAGAGGTTATTATCAGGCTGCTTAAGGATTACAATCTCGAAAGTAGTTTGTTAGATGGTGCAACAGGGGTTTGGCTCGATGTAAACAGTTCAGGACAAACAAGAAAGATTTGTGCAATAGGAGTGAAAGCCAGCCGATATGTTACGATGCATGGCTTTGCATTTAATGTAAATACCGACCTTACATATTTTAATCATATTAACCCTTGTGGTTTTGTGGATAAAGGAGTTACTTCAATGGAGAAAGAGTTGGGTGAAAAACAGGATTTGGAAAAAATTAAGAAACAGTTGTTAAATCACTTCGAGTCTGTTTTTAATGTCTCATTTAAGTGATATTATTAATTATTAGTTGTAAATAGCAGCTTTAATTTCAAAGAGGGAAACTGGTATATGGAAAAAAGATGGGACATAAAGCCCGTGAGTGATGAGAAGACGATAGAGAAGTTGGTGGCGGAGCTACACATTCATCCTGTTCTCTCAAACCTGCTTGTTCAGCGGGGTGTGACAAACTATGAGGAGGCAAAGGCTTTTTTCAGACCAAAATTAACGGATCTGCATAACCCCTTTTTGATGAAAGATATGGAGGAGGGTGTTCACAGGTTGGATATGGCATTCTCCCGAAATGAGAAGGTACTGATTTATGGTGATTATGATGTTGATGGAACAACATCAGTTGCTTTGGTATACTCTTTTTTAAAACTTCATTACAGTAACCTCGATTACTATATTCCTGATAGATATAACGAAGGGTACGGAATATCCCTTAAAGGAATTGACTATGCAGCTGAGACAGGAGCTTCGCTCGTAATTGCCCTTGATTGTGGTATTAAAGCTGTTGATAAGATGGTTTATGCCAGAGATAAAAATATTGATTTTATTATCTGCGACCATCACACTCCCGGCGATACGCTTCCCGATGTTGCTGCATGCCTTGACCCTAAACGTGAAGATTGTAACTATCCTGACAAAGACCTTTCGGGGTGCGGGGTAGGGTTTAAATTCTTACAGGGGTTTTGCCGCTACAGAGACTATAAAGAGTCACAGCTTTTAGACTTGCTCGATCTTGTGGCGGTAAGTATTGCCTCCGACATTGTTCCATTAGTGGGAGAGAATCGCATCATGGCATACTACGGATTACAAAAGCTTAGTAAGAACCCCAGTATCGGTCTGCACTCTATCATTAAGATTGCAGGAATAGAGGATAAAGATGATATTAACATAAGTGATATTGTTTTCAAAATCGGACCACGAATTAATGCTGCAGGTCGTATTGAATCGGGTCGTGATGCGGTAGAGCTTCTTGTTAGTGAAGAGCATGATATTGCCTACCATAGAAGTAAAGAGATAGACAAAAGCAACGATACTCGAAAGGGTCTTGACCGGAATATAACCGATGAAGCGTTCAATTTAATTGCCAATGACAAGGAGCAACTGAAGAAGAAGTCAACTGTTCTGTACAATCCCGACTGGCACAAAGGTGTAATCGGCATTGTGGCATCCCGATTAATTGAGACATTCTACAAGCCTACGGTAATCTTAACCGAATCGAAAGGGTTGGCTACCGGAAGTGCACGCTCTGTTGATGGATTCGACCTCTACAAGGCAATTGACTCATGCAGCGACCTGCTTGAAAATTTTGGAGGTCACATGTACGCCGCCGGTCTGACAATGAAAATAGAGAATGTTCCCGAGTTTATGGAACGGTTTGAAAAGATTGTCTCGGAAACAATACTGCCTGAGCAGCTAATTCCTCAGATTGATATCGATTCGGTTCTTCACCTTAAAGATATAACCCCTAAGTTTTTTCGCATACTGAAACAGTTCAGACCATTTGGGCCGGAAAATATGAATCCCGTTTTTGTTACGAAAAATGTTTTTGATTATGGTACAAGCAAGCAGGTAGGGAAGGAGAAAGAGCACCTTAAAGTTGAACTCATTGAGGAGCGTTCAGCAGCTATTAAGCGAGGGATATTTTTTTCACGTGGAGACTTGCTGGAACAGATAAAGAGGAAAGGGCCTTTTGATGTTTGCTATTCTGTAGAGGAGAATAATTTTAATGGAGCAACAACTCTTCAGCTGATGATTAAGGATATCCGGTTTCCAGAAAAGGGAGAGGACTAAGAGGTATCTATAACCTATATTTTATGGGAATTTAGGAGTTTTATTACTATGCTTTGCGGTCTTTTTCCACTGTACTAAATAGGTGATTTTGCGAAAGTATTAAAAAAATATTCTATTACGTGCAAAGAGTTTGTTATATGTCATATTATTTCGATGAATTGATTTTTAGTTGTAAATTGCGCCGATTAAATAAGAAGTAGTAAACAAGCTGTATGAAAAATATTAAGGTAGGAGACAAAACCTTTGGGGAAGAGAAGCTATTTCTAATCTCCGGCCCTTGCGTCATTGAGGATGAAAAAACCATGATGAACTCGGCAGAGAGGATAAAAAAAGTTGCTGAAAGGTTGGATTTACCACTAATCTTTAAATCATCTTTTGTTAAAGATAATCGTAGCTCAGTTGACTATTACTATGGACCCGGGCTTGAAGAGGGGTTGAAGATGCTGGAGAAGATAAAAACAACTTTTGATGTCCCTGTTATTTCGGACGTGCATCATATTGGTCAGGTTAAAGCTGCGGCTGATGTTCTGGACGTAATTCAGATACCGGCCTATTTGTGCATGCAAACCTCGTTGGTTACAGAGGCTGCGGCTACAGGTAGAGCAATAAATATTAAGCACGGCCAGTTTATCGCTCCTGAAAATATGATAAAGCCTGTTCAGAAAGTTGAGCATTTTGGTAATAAAAACATTATACTTACTGAGCGTGGTTATGTTTTCGGATATAATGACCTGATAGTTGATCCACGAAGTTTTTATGAGATGAATCAGATAGGTTACCCTGTGGTGTTTGATATTACACATTGTATTCGTCGCTATGGGATTCCAAGTTCTGATCCGGCAGGAGGAACACGACAGTATCTGGGACCAATAGCTCGTGCGGGTGTTGCCGCCGGAATTGACGGGATTTTTATTGAGGCTCACCCTAAAGCGTGCGAAGCGTTGTGTGATGCAGCAAGCCAGATTGATATCGACCAGCTGGAAGATTTCCTGAAACCTCTGGTTGAGCTACACTATTTAGAAAAACAGTACAGAAAATAAATATTAAATACTAAATATTATGATGGAATTGTATCTAGACTCTGCTGATATAAATGAGATTAGAGAGGTCTTTAAATTGGGTTTCCTTAACGGCTTAACAACTACACCTACCTTTATGCATCGCCACGGCATAACTGATATTGATGGCACAATTGTGGAGCTTTCAAAGATGGTTCCTGTACTGCAGATTGAGTCTTTGGGTGACAATGCTGAAGAGATTGTAGCCGAAGCGCATCGTCTTCTTGCTCTAGGATTGGATAAGAAAAAAACTGTTTTCAAGATACCGGCTTCTATTGAAGCTGCTAAGGCTTGTAAGATGTTACGTGACGAAGATATCATGGTAAATATTCACCTTGTCTATAATCTTCAGCAAGCTTACATGGCAATGGCTGCCGGTGCTAATTATGTTTGTGTGTTGGTGGGTCGTATGCAGGATCATGGTTACGATGCTTTGCAACTGATTGAGGATTGTGTAGAGACTGTTGACCACTACGGTTACGACAGTAAAATTATGTTCTCCTCAGTACGCCATCCTGAGCATGTTAAGAATGCGCTTCACCTGGGTGCTCAATGTTGTACAATTCCATGGAGGGTAATGAAGCAGATGAATACCAATAATTTTACAGATGTTGGTACTAAAGAGTTTATCTCTCATACTCGTCAAATGACAATGAAAGTTAAGGAAGCATTGCAGCAAGGTGTAAATCCTGTTATCACGGTTGACAATACAGTAAACGAAGCAATTGTTGCGATGACAAAATCGGGTATGGGGGCTGTTTCTATTGTTGATAGGAAAGGTGAAATTGCAGGTATTTTTACCGATGGAGACCTGCGTCGTCATCTGAGCGAAGAGGGTGAGTTGATGATGACAAAGAAGATGAGCAACTTTAATCTGTTTGAACCTATTTCAGTTGATGGTGATGACCTGCTGGTTAAT
Organism: Marinilabiliaceae bacterium; assembly: GCA_027010905.1. Taxonomy (GTDB): domain Bacteria; phylum Bacteroidota; class Bacteroidia; order Bacteroidales; family Marinilabiliaceae; genus JAADEM01. Next base: position 17,341 of record JALVBA010000169.1, on the reverse strand, counting down.
GCCACAACTATTTTTAAAGAGAAACAAGTTGACAATATCATTGTGCTTGAAAACAGAAAGCCAATAGGAATGCTTGACATTCAGGATTTGGTGAAATTGGAAGTACTTGACTAAAGATTGTTGATGTGCTGATTTGGTTATGTGTTAACTTACCGTTGACAAATAGCCAAATCATCAAATAATCACATATAAAAAATAGACTATGCCGGGAACTGAACTATTTGGTAAAGAGGAGCGTAAAGAGGTAATGGATGTTCTTGAAACGGGTGTCCTGTTCAGATATAATAACGATGAGGCTCGTAAAGGGATATGGAAAGCCAAGACTTTTGAAAAGGAGTTCGCTGATTTTCATGGGGTGAAACATTGCCACATGGTTTCGAGCGGTACTGCTGCCGATAATGTGTCACTTGCTGCTGCCGGAATAGGTGCTGGGGATGAGGTTATCGTTCCGACATTTACTTTTATTGCACCTGTTGAGGCAGTTGTTAACTGTGGAGCAATACCTGTTTTTGCCGAGATTGACAAAACACTTTGTCTATCTCCTGAAGGTATTGAGGCGGTAATTACTCCAAAAACAAAAGCAATCATGTTAGTTCACATGGTTGGTGCAATGGCTAAGCTTGATGAGATTATAGCTATCTGTAAAAAGTATAATCTGGTACTTATTGAAGATACAGCTCAAGCACTGGGAGGTTCGTATAAAAGGAAACCTCTCGGCTCTTATGGCGATATATCTTGCTACTCATTCGATTTTTTTAAGATAATTACCGCCGGCGAGGGTGGTGCGGTTATTACTAACAATGACGAGATTTATGAGAAAGCTCACACATGGTCGGATCACGGGCATAGTCACATTGGCAATAATCGCGGAGCAGAAGAGCACCCAATACTTGGCACCAACTACCGTATTAGTGAGTTGCATGCTGCTGTAGGTCTTGCTCAATTTAGGAAAATTGACTTTATAATTGAGAATCAACGAGCCAATAAAAAGGTATTGAAAGATTACTTGAAGAAATTTTCACAGGTAACATTTCGTGAACTGCCCGATGAAGCAGGTGATTCAGGAACAGTTATCAACATCTTTCTGCCAACAGCTGAAGAGGCCGAAAGGGTTGCCGGAGAGATGGCTGAGGCCGGGCTCAATGCTGCCTACTGGTACAATAATAACTACCACTACATTAAAAACTGGGAGCATCTTAAAGAGATGAAAACTGCGGCTCCTGTTGGACTTCAATTCTTTGACAATCTTCAGGATTATAAAACTGTTAAATTTCCGGTTTCAGATGATATAATTAGCAGGCTGGTATCTATCTACGTAAAAATAATGTGGACAGATGAGGAGTTAAAAGATATCTGTGATAAGTTTGATCAGGTATTGGGAAAATAAAAAAGGTTAGCCATGTTATACGATTTTAGAAGCTTTATAAACCCCGGCTATTATGCTTTTGGCAAAGGGAGTTTTAACCATTTGAATGAATTGATTGACCGCAAAAAAAGTGATGCTCAAAGTTGGTCGGTTTTTATGATTGATGATTATTTCAAAGGGAAAGAGCTAGAACGCAGATTGCCCAAAAGCGAGAGTGATTTGGTAATCTGGATAGAAACAACCAATGAGCCTATAACATCTTTGGTAAACAGATACCGGGATGAGATAATTGAGTTTAATCCAACTCTTCCTTCGGTGATTGTGGGTATTGGCGGCGGAACTACAATGGATTATGCCAAAGCCACCGGATTAATGGTAACTAACCCCGGAGATTCAGCTGATTACCAAGGATTGGATCTGATTAAAAACGAAGGAGTTTATACGATATGTATACCTACAGTTTCAGGTACAGGGGCTGAAGTTTCAATGACTGCCGTTCTTAGCGGTCCGGAGAGAAAACTTGGGATAAAGTGCGATTATACAATTCCCAATGAAGTGGTGTTCGACCCGGAATTGTTAAGTACGGTTCCTGCAGAGCAGAGATTCTTTACCGGGATGGATTGTTACATTCATAATGTGGAGTCGACAACAGGTACATGGATTAACTCTTTGGGGAGTGCCTTTGCCGAGAAATCCTCAGAGCTATGCCTGGAGGTCTTTTTAAATACGAATACTCCACGAATTGAGAGTGACGAGAAGATGATGGTTGCTTCACTACTTGGTGGGAATAGCGTTACCTATGCTCAGGTTGGTGTTTGCCACGCTCTCTCATACGGGCTGTCTCATGTGTTGGGCGTTCATCATGGTGTAGGAAACTGCGTAGTGTTTAATCAGCTTGAAGAGTATTACCCTGAAGGATACAAGCAGTTTAAATTGATGCAGGAGAAACAGCAGGTAGAGCTTCCAACAGGATTGGTTGCCGGATGCACAGAGGAGCAACTCAACCAGATGGTGGAGACATCATGGGCTCTTGAGCACATGTGGAATAATGCCTTTGGTGCTGATTGGCAAAATCATATCTCAAAAGAGAAAATAAAGGAGCTGTTACTTAAAATGTAGCTGCCGTAATTAATAAAAAATCAATGTCAAATAAAGTATTGGGAGTTATCCCTGCACGCTACTCATCTTCAAGGCTACCGGGAAAGCCACTCGCTATGATTGGTGACAAGCCAATGATACAGCATGTTTACGAGAATTGCCGTAAGGCACTTCAGAATGTTTATGTTGCCACCGACGATCAGCGAATTATTGATGCTGTAGAGGCTTTTGGAGGGAAGGCCGTTATGACGGCTGAGTATCACACCAGTGGAACCGAGCGTTGTGCCGAAGCTGCAAAGATTGTTAGTGGGATAGAAAATAGGAATTTCGATGTTATTCTCAATATCCAGGGCGATGAGCCATTTTTCGATGCCAATCAACTATTTGATATACAAAGGTGTTTTGAAAAACCGGGTACACAGATAGCTACATTGGTAAATAAAATCAGAAGTAGCGAACAAATTTTTGATGAGAAAGAGGCTAAGGTTATTCTCAATAAAGATGAGGAGGCAATATATTTCAGCAGGTCTCCAATCCCATTCCTTCAAAAAGTTAAGAAAGACGATTGGGCGGTATATCACACTTTTTACCGCCAGATAGGAATTTACGGATATCGGCCGGGTATACTTCTAGAGATAGTAAAACTCGCACTTACACCATTGGAAAAAGCTGAATCGCTTGAGCAGTTGCGTTGGCTTGAAAATGGATACAAGGTAAAGTGTGGACTAACAGAGATTGAGGAGACGATGTGTGTTGATACACCCGAAGATCTTCAAAAAGCCAATGAGCTCTACCATCAGTTGAATAAATAAACTCGTGGATAATGGAACATATAGAAAAACAGTTTACGGAATTGGGGGGTAAGTTTATAACTTCATATGCCAACCTCAAGGAGAAGGTGGCGAAGATTAAAGCTGTTATCTTTGATTGGGATGGAGTCTTCAACAACGGTTTAAAGATAAGTGATGTAGGCAGTGCTTTTTCTGAACCTGACACCATGGGGATGAATATGTTCAAACTGGACTATTGGTTGAGAAATAGACATCTGCCATACACATTTATCATTACCGGAGAGAACAATCAGATGGCCTTAAAGATTGCTAATCGTGAAAAGATGAATGCAGTTTTTCTAAGCTACATAAATAAAACAGAGGCTTTAAATATCATTTGCGACAAGTATGGGTTGAAGAAAGAGGAGGTTGCCTTTATGTATGACGACATCCTTGATATCGGCGTAGCTAAGGAGGTAGGTGTCTCTATTCTGATTAGTCGCTCCGGCAGTCCGCTTACCACAAACTATGTAATATCTAACGGCATATGTGATTATGTAACAGGAAACCCGGGAGGTGAATTTGCCGTGCGTGAAGTTTGCGAACTGCTGATAGGCACGAATGGTGATATGAGCAAAACCATTGATACCCGTATCAGGTTTAAGGGAGATTATGAAAAGTACCTTGCCGAAAGAGGCCTCATCGAAACACAATTGATTAGGTTTGGAGAGTAGGGGAAAGAAAGCTCTTATATAAAACTTTCATTAATTGTGAGAAACTGCAATGCAGAGTTTAACAATAAAAATGACGAATCAATCAACCGACTTAAACTGATTAAGGAATCGGATATCATTCTCAAAAAATAGACGTATATCCTTTATCTGATACCTTAGCATTGTTATTCTTTCAATTCCCATTCCGAAAGCAAACCCGGTATATTTTTTATTGTCGATATTGCTATTTTCAAGCACATTAGGATCAACCATTCCACACCCTAATATTTCAACCCAGCCGGTGTATTTACATACGTTACATCCTTTACCACCACATAACGAACATGATATATCCATTTCAGCCGACGGTTCAGTAAATGGGAAGTAGGAGGGACGCAGACGTATTTTTGTCTCTTCGCCAAACATCTCTTTTGCAAAGTATAGTAGAGTCTGCTTCAAATCGGCAAATGATACATCTTCATCAATAAACAGCCCTTCCACCTGATGAAAGATACAGTGAGCACGGGCAGATATTGCCTCGTTACGGAATACCCTTCCCGGAAATATGGTACGGATTGGCGGTTTTGTCTTCTCCATTTCGCGCACCTGTACCGAAGAGGTGTGAGTACGAAGCAGAACATCAGGATTTTGAGCAATGAAGAAAGTGTCCTGCATATCGCGGGCAGGGTGTTCTTCAGGGAAGTTCAAAGCAGAAAATACGTGCCAGTCATCTTCAATCTCAGGTCCCTCAGCCACGGTGAAACCCAGCCTTGCAAAAATTTCTATTATCTCATTTCTCACAATGGAGAGAGGGTGTCTGCCTCCCAGTTCAAACGAGATGCCCGGAAGAGTAAGATCCATATCCACACTTTCGCTTTCACTATTTGAAAAGCCCTCTTTGAGGATAATAATCCTGTCTTTAACAAATGTTTTTAGCGTGTTAAGTGCCTGTCCAACGTCTCTTTTTTGTTCGTTGGGAATAGTTTTAAACTCATCAAAAAGTTTTGAAACAGCACCTTTCTTACTAAGGTATTTTATTCTTAACTGTTCAGCAGCTTCAGCAGTCTCTGCCTGAAGGTTTTCAATCTCTTTACGTAGCTCTTCTATTTTCTTTATCATATCGTATGCCTCTCGGGATCTCCTTTGTAGAAAGGAGGATTAATTTTTGATTGCAATAATTTACTTACTCTAAACAGTCTGCAAAAATAGCAGATTTATTTTAGAATACAGAAAGGTATAACTTAAAAGTCATCTGAAGGGTATTTGAGTTGCGTTATAAAGGTTTTATACGTTTATATTAAATCATAAATTGGCCTTGGATGAGCAGTTTTTTTAGGCAAGGATATGGCCTAATGACGAAATCTCAAGGCTGCTCACCGGATTATCTCTACCGTTTTAATCCTGATATCTATCACCGGTCGGTCAACTGAGTAGGTTTTCACATCTGCTATTTTATCCACTATTCTCATGCCGTTAATCACTTCACCAAAAACGGTGTAATCACCATCAAGGTATGAGGCTCCGCCTATGGTTGAGTAGACTTCCCGTTGTTTTGCGGTATATCTGATACCTTTCTCCTTTTCAATATCATCTAGTTCTAAGGTGCTGAAAACCCGGCCGGCAATAATATAAAATTGCGAACCATCAGAGCGATTTTTGGGATTGCGGTCTTTTGGCAGTTTTGATGCAGCAATTGCTCCCCTACGGTGAAACAGTCCCGGCTGGATATTCATAGGCAGAGTGTATCCAGGACCCTGCCATCCCACAACATCATCTTTTTTAGCGTACTTAGTGTCTGCCGCTCCTGTTTGAATAAGGAATTTTTTAAGAACACGATGAACCAACAGACTGTCGTAAAAGTGGTCACTTACCAGTTTGATAAAGTTATCCCGGTACTTAGGTGTTTGGTTAAAGAGTCTTATATCGATATTTCCCATGTTGGTAATAATTCTGAACCCTTTTATTGTTTTGTACGAAGGGTAAACCTTATCGGTTTTAATACTCAGATTGTAGAGCCCTTCGGGATGCTTCTTTACTTTCTTAACCAGCGGGGAGATCCACTTTGCAGGAAGTTCAACAAGTTGATTTTCATTATTGACAATACGGTATTGCAAGATCCCGTATGGCCGGTGGTCAGGAGTAAAGACCGGTTTTCCTGATAGCATCATACTGTTTGTTACCGGTACAAAGCTGATAGTATCTCTGTTAATTTCGGGTAAGAGAGCAACTTGCCTAATGAACAGTTTTCTATCTTTCCGGTAGAGGCAGTAAACAGAGTCAGTTTCGGCAACTGCATATTTTAGGTTTAGATAATTAAGGTTTTTAGTTTGTGTTTTTAGTAGCACCAGCCCGGTGTTGAAATCGTAGGCAATATACCCCCTTACATCGGTGTAGTCGTCGGTGTTCATCGGTGTAACCTTTGCTTTGTAGCACCCCTTAATCAGATCAAGATTAGTAACTACAATATCTTTGGCTATGTAAAACCCATATCCGGTTTTTAGTCTACGTGAGTAGTGATCGAATGTTTCAATGCTGACAATAGCCTTTACATTTGATTTGTAAGACAGGTTATAGGATGTTGCAGGCCGTATCTTTTTCTTGCTACTGCTTTTCTCTGCCGGATTACAACTCAGCAAAATGAAAGAGATAACAGAAAGGGTAAAAAAACGAAGCATCTATCTTAATTTAACAATTTGAACTTTAATAGTTACATCCTTTAACGGCCTGTTGTTTTTATCGGTTTTAAGGGCAGCAATCTTATCAATCACAGAGAGACCTTCTACCACTTCACCAAAAACAGTATACTCGTCGTCGAGCTCAGGAGTTCCTCCCACGGTAGTGTATGCCTTACGTTGCTCAACAGTGAACTCTTTTTTATCCGACAGGGCAAAGTTTACCGCAATGTCTTCTTTTATTTTTCGCAGTAGTTTATTGAACTCTTTGGGACTCTCGGTTTTCAGCTTTGCCAATTCCTCTTTGTGTGGCAGATAGTACTTTCGCTTCAGCCGAATCATTATTGGGTTATTTATAGATTTCTCTATCAGATTTAACTCTTCATTGGTGTATTTTTTACCCTTTACAATATAGAATTGCCCGATATCCGACATCCTGAAATGGTTAATGTTTTCGGGTTGACGCGGAGAACAGATTGCACCTTTCTTGTGAAAGCACTTTTTTGTAAATTCAGAATTGATGATATGAGCCTGACTGCCATATCCGATATGTTTTCCGGCAGGAGCATTGTGCGAATCGGAAGAGCCTCCCTGAATAACAAAACTCTTAACCACTCGGTAGAATAGGGTTCCATCGAAATGGCGCTCCCCAACCATCTTCAGAAACTCATCACGATGATTTGGTGTCTCATTGAAGAGCTTCACCTTCATTGTCCCCATGTTGGTGACTATATTCACATAGAATACAGGCTCCTTATTTTGAGAGTGGCCAATATTGAAACCGGTAAAAATGAAAGTAAAAACAACAAATATTAATAATCTCATATTCTGGAAACAATTTAATTCTCCCCCTTTGGGGGAGTTAGAGGGGGCTTTCTTATTTTACAATCTCAACGGTCATTTTAATATCTTTAACCGGCCTGTTGTTGGGGTCAGTATCTACAGCGACAATACTGTCAATCACATTAAGACCTTCAATCACCTCACCAAACACGGTATAGTTGGTGTCGAGATGAGGTGTTCCACCAACAGTTCTATACACCTCTCTGATATTTTCAGGAATTGTATATTTTGTCTGCTCATTATATTTCTGCTCAGCCTCATCTTTAATTCTTTGTTGCATAGCTGTAAACTCATCAAACTTCCCCTTCTTCTGAAGTGTCATTAACGAATCTTTGTGCTCAGTCATTAACAGATAGTAAATCTGACTCTTCTTCATTCCGTTAATACGCTCCTCTATTTTGTCAAGCTCTTCATCATTAAATATTTTACCCTGAACAATGTAAAACTGAGAGCCGGAAGATTTTTTCTCAGGGTTTACACGGTCACCTTCACGAGCTGCTGCAATCACACCTTTCTTATGAAATAGCTGAGGGAAGTGAATCTCGGCAGGCAGTTCATATCCCGGGCCACCTTCACCAAGCTGTTCTCCAGGCTTGGCACTTTTTGAATCGGGGTCACCACCCTGAATCATAAATTCATTAATCACACGATGGAACAAGAGATTGTTATAGAAGCCATCTTTAGCCAGACGGATAAAGTTATCACGATGCCTTGGAGTTTCGTTGTAGAGCTTTATCTTCATATCACCAAACTCTGTTTTAATAACAACGATTTGATCTTTAGGCTCGTTCTTACATCCCTGAAGAATTAAAAGGATAGAAAATATAAATAGGATCTGTTTCATCTGTTTATGATTTTAATCACGAATCAACGAGAATTGTTTTTGAGTTTAATATCTCATACTTTACAAAAACACTATTTCAGCCAGCCGATAATAGTCTGTTTCCCGCTAACCTTTTGGTCTAGTTCAACGTCTATTTTTGTTCCTAATGGGAGATAGAGGTCAACACGTGAGCCAAATTTGATAAAGCCCAGCTGGTCTCCCTGTTCAATCTTCCTGCCCACTTTGGCATAGCTGACAATACGCCTTGCCATAGCTCCCGCAATCTGTCGCATCAATATAATTACATTACTCTCATGCTCAATAACTACTGTTGTACGCTCATTCTCAGTTGATGATTTGGGGAGAAAGGCAGCCTGATGTCTGCCACTGTGATGCTTAAAGAATTTAATAACTCCACTTAACGGAAACCAGTTGATATGAACATTAGTAGGAGACATAAAAACAGATACCTGAACACACTTGGTTTTTAAATACTCAGTCTCTTCAACCTCCTCAATTACCACAATCTTACCATCAGCAGGAGCCAGAATAGCATCTTCGTTATGAAAGCTCTCTCTGCGTGGATTGCGGAAGAAACTAACCACCAGAAACAGTAGAATAAAGGTTAAGAGTGCAGCTATTTTCAGTGTCAATATATTTTGACCGCTAAGGAAAAAAACAGCGATGTTAATGGCAGTGGTGATTAAAAATGTTATAAATATTATGCGATATCCTTCTTTATGTATACCCATTATGTTTTTATTAATTACCAAAAAGATAAAACAGTAAACTCATTACCGGAGCAGCAAAAAGAGCTCCGTCAAATCTGTCAAGCACACCTCCGTGCCCCGGCAAAATAGTACCGGAGTCTTTAGTGTTTGCACTACGTTTCAGCATCGACTCAACCAGATCGCCCAGAGTGGCAAATACCGAAATTACAAAACCTGTTATCAGCCACAAAACTAGACTGCCCTCATGCACCCATAAAAACAGAAGGTAGGAAGTGGCAATTGTTAAAGTTAAGCCACCCCAAAATCCTTCCCACGATTTTTTAGGTGAGATACGCTCAAACAGTCTTTTTTTACCAAAGTTAACACCAACAATATAAGCCCCTGTATCATTTACCCAAAGCAGGATAAAAAACGATAGGAGCAATAGGGGGTTGTAATCCCCTTCGGCAAAAGCCAAAATGTTTAATGAAAAGAGAGGCAGGGAGATATAAATAGCAATTAACAAATAATTAGCTACTGCATGAAAAGGGTTTTTTGTGGGGTTAAAGAGAACAATTAAAAATGGTGTAAATATAAACAGCATCAACAGCAGATTCCATTTTGCAGGAATATTATTGTGAAAGTATAAGAAACTTAAAACAAACATTCCAGTACCCAAAAGCACGGAGTTGATGAAGAGAAGCAGGTTGCGTTTCTCACACAGCAGCCCCTCCAGCTCTCGCATAAGAAGTATTGCGAACAAAGCAAATAAACTGAGAAACAGGTATGGATGAATTAGTATCGACCCTACAACTGCTAATACTATAAATGCCCCTGTTAATGACCTGACTATAAAATTATTCATTTAATCCTATTGTAGTTACAAAGGTAAAAATCTCTTCAGGACTTCTTCTCTTCATTGTCCTTAGGTTTTTCTGTATCGTTGTCAGTTTTCTCCTCTTCCGTGTCGGTTTTTGGCTCTTCCTTTATCACCTCAATTGTGGTCTCTTCCTCCTCTTCCGGCTCCTCCTCTATAAAGTGAGCTTTCTTACGTTTTCCGAATATCTTCTCAAGGTCTTCACTAAATATTACTTCTCTTTCCAGAAGTATTTCAGCTAACTGCTGATGCTTATCTTTGTTTTCGATAAGGATAGTCTTAGCTCTGTCGTACTGTTTGGTGACGAGTTCACGAACCTCATTATCTATCATCTCAGCGGTTTTTTCACTGTATGGTCTGTTAAATGCATAGTCGCTCTGCCCCGATGAATCAAAGAAACTGATGTTACCCAACTTCTTGTTCATTCCAAAATAGGATACCATAGCGTAAGCCTGCTTAGTAACTTTTTCAAGGTCGTTTAGAGCTCCGGTACTAATCGTGCCAAGAACAGTCTCTTCAGCAGCCCTTCCTCCCAGTGCAGAGCACATCTCATCAAGAATCTGCTCAGAGGTGGTTAGTTGCCTCTCCTCGGGCAGATACCAAGCAGCTCCCAAAGCTTTACCCCGTGGAACAATAGTAACTTTAATAAGTGGGTGTGCATACTCAAGCAACCAGCTGATAGTAGCATGCCCGGCTTCGTGATAGGCAACAGCCTTACGCTCATCGGGGGGGATAATTTTATTTTTCTTCTCCAGTCCACCAATTATTCTGTCCACAGCATCAAGAAAATCCTCCTTGTCAACAACCTTCTTCTCTTTACGGGCAGCAATTAGAGCTGATTCATTACACACATTGGCAATGTCAGCACCTGAGAAACCGGGAGTTTGCTTAGCAAGGAATTGGCCCTTAACATCTTTCGCCAGTTTCAGCGGACGTAGGTGAACTTCAAAAATTGCTTTACGCTCTTTAATATCGGGCAGTTCTACTTGTATTTGTCTGTCGAAACGACCGGCACGCATAAGGGCTCTGTCGAGCACATCGGCTCTGTTTGTTGCCGCAAGAATTATCACCCCACTATTTGAGGCAAAACCATCCATCTCAGTCAGCAGCTGGTTAAGTGTATTTTCGCGCTCATCGTTGGCACCCATATTTCCACTCTTACCCCTTGCACGACCAATAGCGTCAATCTCATCAATAAATACAATACATGGAGCTTTCTCTTTAGCTTTTTTAAACAGGTCTCTAACCCTGCTGGCACCAACACCAACAAACATCTCAACAAAATCGGATCCCGACATGCTGAAAAATGGAACGTTTGCTTCACCCGCTACAGCTTTGGCAAGGAGCGTTTTTCCTGTTCCCGGAGGTCCTATAAGAAGAGCTCCTTTAGGAATCTTACCACCCAGCTCGGTGTATTTATCGGGTTTTTTAAGAAAATCAACAATCTCCTCAACCTCCTGTTTTGCTTCGTTTAGCCCGGCAACATCGTTAAATGTTACTTTTATGGTTGACTCTTTGTCAAACATTTTAGCACGTGATTTCCCAACATTAAAAATGTTAGCACCGCCACCTGCTCCTCCCTGGCCTCCCATTCGTCTGAAGATAAATACCCACACCAACACGAGTAGCAACAGAGGCCACATCATGCTGAAAAAATCTCCCATAAGGTTTGTCCTGTCTTGCGCCTCAATATCAAAAGATATGTTATTCTCCTCCTGAGCTTTCATCAGAAGCTGGTCGAAGGAGTCGTCGGAAAGATATTTTACTGAAAAATTAGCACCAAGAGTTGTTGAACCCTTCAGGAGGTCTTTGTATTTATCAAGAGCATCCTCCTTAATTGTTATCTCTGCTACACCCTCATTTCGTATCTTAACTATCTTCTCAACATCACCACTCGGAAGCACCCGGTTTTTAAAAACGCTGTAACTTATCGACTGTACCTCCTGACCCAGATTCAGGCTGCTAACCACAATCAGGGCTATAGCAACCAGTCCGTATGCCCAGTAAAGATTAAATTTTGGAAGTTTAGGTTTTATTCCGTTATTTTCCGATGCCGTTTTTTTTGCTTCTTTTTTATCGTATGCCATTCTAACTTGTTTTCTTAAAAAAGGTTTCTAATTTCAGTTCGTTTTGCATCAGCCCACAATCCTTCAAGGTTATAAAACTCTCTGATTGATCGTTGAAACACATGAACAATCACATCAACGTAGTCGATGAGGATCCATTCGGCATTATCACTTCCTTCAAGGTGAACAGGGCGGTCGTTAAGTTTTTTTCGGACATAATCGTTAACTGATTCGGCAATTGCATCAACATGAACGTTACTGTCTCCATCACAAATAATAAAATACTCACAAATGGTATTCTCTATTTTTGTCATATCAAGGATAACGATGTTAACACCCTTCTTCTCCTGAATCCCTTCAACGACAGCATCAACCAACTCTTTTGAAGTGAAATCATCCAAATTTTTCATATATTCAATCTAAAACAAACTGTTTTAATTATTTTTGCCAAAGATACTATTTTTAAGTAAGATATAATCACACTAATATATGTGAGGTGTTAAAAAAAGTTATCCTCCTAACTAATTAATCATTACTATTAACCAATGAAACAGGCCGACTCATTTTTTCCGATACACTCTTTTGAGGCTCTGGTATCAACCAATATTAAGTTAGCCGAACTGTTGAAAGAGTCAGAGCTGCCAGAGTTCACAGTTATTCTCACACCAAATCAGACGGAAGGGAAGGGGCAGGCCGGTAACTCTTGGGAGAGTGAAAAGGGTAAGAATATTACCATAAGCATTCTGTTAAAACCGCTGTTTCTTGAGCCACACAATCAGTTCTATATCTCAAAAGTTATATCCCTTGCAATTATTGAAACTCTGGATCTTTTAAATATTCAATCCACAATAAAATGGCCCAATGACATTTATGTTGATGATAAAAAGATAGCCGGAATACTAATTGAAAATAGTATTCTTGGGAACTCAATTTCAGACTCTATTGCCGGAATAGGTCTTAATGTGAATCAATCAATATTTATTTCAGATGCCAAAAATCCGATTTCGATTTATAACATCCTTAATGAGGAGCAAAGCATTGATGAGCTTCTTGATTACCTGTTTCGCAATTTGCTTAAATGGCACACTGCCCTGATTGAAGATGAGTTTGGAAAGGTAGACAGAGAGTATTTTGGAAGGCTCTACCGAAAAGAGGGATTTCATAATTTTAAAGATTCCACAGGAATATTCAGTGCTGAAATCTCAAGTGTTGAAACCTCCGGAATTTTAATACTGACTGACACCAATGGAAAAAATCGAAAGTATGCCTTTAAGGAGATTGAGTTCCTGGATTAATGAAAGGTCACAATCCCGGTAGAGATATCGTACATTGCGGCAACAATTTTTATCTCCCCCTTCTCTTCCATTACCCTTAATATCTCACTCTCCTGCCTGATAATATTGATGGAGTTAATAGTATTGTTGTCAATAACAGCATTAACATATTCGATATTTTCAACTGTTTTCGGTTCAAAATGGTTTGCCTTTTCTAAAGCCGGCTTAATTTTGTGTAGAGAATGAGTAAGATTTCCAAACTCTATACCCTTAATGGTGGCATTAACAGCACCGCATCCGGTATGCCCCATCACGACAAATAGTTTTGTGCCACTCACCTTTGCCGCATACTCCATTCCTCCAAGTGTATCTTTATTAACTACATTTCCGGGAGAGCGGAAAGCAAACAGTTCTCCAATAGTTTTATCAAATATTCTCTCGGTGGGAACTCTTGAATCCATGCAGGCCAGGATGGCTGCAAGCGGATATTGCTCCTCCTTGGTTATCTCAAGCAGATGCTGAGTTTTTATATTTCGAAGATCATCATTAACAAATCTCTCGTTACCCTTTTTCAACAGCTCAATGACCTGATCGGGAGTCATTATTTCCTGTATGCTTTTTGATAGTGACATCTGTAAATATCTTTTGAATAATTGTGGTCAAAAGTACAAATAAGTAGTGAAATAGGAAATAACACTTTTATAAAAAGCTTTTGTTTATCTGTTAATTTGTGAGATTTACGCAATTAATACCTCTTAATAAACAGCTCTTCTGCGGAGTAAGGCGAAAAGGACACAATTAACATTTATTCAACGAGTAGTTTATTAAGATTTAGCAAACTATTAATTATATTAGTGCCCAATTAATCAACCTAAAATCTAAATTTTATGAAAGATCATTCATTACTCTCTCCCTCCAAGCAAATTATTGTTGGGATTCAGTTTTTATTTGTTGCCTTTGGAGCAACAGTGCTTGTTCCTCTTCTTGTTGGTATTGACCCGTCAATAGCCTTATTCTCGGCCGGTGTTGGAACTCTGATATTCCATCTGATAACCAAAGGTAAGGTTCCTATCTTTTTAGGATCAAGTTTTGCATTTATTGCCCCCATTATAAAATCAACTGAGATGTTTGGCCTTGCCGGTACACTATCCGGAATTATTGCTGTGGGTGTTGTGTATGGAGTAATGTCAGGATTAATTAAAATTTGGGGACTAGGGTTTATAGACAAAATATTTCCTGCAGTTGTAGTGGGGCCGGTAATTATGGTTATCGGATTATCTTTAGCTTCAGTGGGGGTGAATATGGCTAAGACAAACTGGTTGATTGCCTCTGTTTCGCTACTGACAGCAATTATTGTTGTAATCTACACTAAAGGATTAATTAAGCTCATCCCTATATTCATCGGGATAATTGCCGGATATATCCTTTCGATGATTTTAGGAATGGTTGATTATTCGCTAATTACAGGTGCAGATTGGTTTGCTCTTCCTGCTTTTACAATGCCTGAATGGAGCTGGAAAGCATTTCTCTACATGGCACCTGTTGCAATTGCTCCAATGATTGAGCATGTTGGTGATATGTATGCTATTGGAGGAGTTACAGGAAAGAATTATCTGAAAGATCCGGGATTGCATCGCACCCTACTGGGTGATGGTGTTGCTACTGCTTTGGCAGGTTTCTTCGGTAGTGTGCCAAACACAACCTATTCAGAGGTTACCGGAGCTATTAGCCTTACAAAAGTTACCGACCCAAAAGTACTTCGAATTGCAGCCATTACCGGAATAGTTTTTTCTTTGGTTGGTAAGATAAGTGGATTTTTAAAATCGATACCGCAGGCTGTGCTGGGAGGAATAATGATGTTGCTGTTTGGATTGATTGCAAGTGTAGGGATTAAAACATTGATTGATTCAAAAACAGACCTGCACATAACAAGAAATCAGGTAATCGTATCCGTTATTCTAACAGTGGGTATCGGTGGTGCAGTATTTAGCTTTGGTAGTTTTTCGTTAGGAGGAATTGGATTGGCTTCAATAGTTGGCGTGTTGCTAAACCTGATACTGCCAAAGAGCGAAAAGTAAAACTAAATCCCCTCCTAAAAACGGGAGGGGTATTTTTAAAGTATTATCCCTTAGGATGATAAAAAAGTTGCTTTTAAAAACAGGACATCTTTATCAATAATTGTCTAATCCCTTGTTTGTACCTCATTCTTTAATCATACTCCAATTGCAAATAGAAAGAGGCTGCTCAAAAGATTTATTCAGATTTTTTTATATTGTACGCTGGCTAGTAGAGATTAAGGAAATATTCACAAAATTTGCAGTAGTAACAAAAAAACTAAACTAACTCAGCTGCCAACTCTTTCAAGTTAACTCCCGAAAAATTTCCTGATGTCATAATCAACAAGTTTCGATTTTTCCACTCCTCTTTTTTCAACTCTTCTGTCAGCTTAACAGAGTCTGTGAAAACGATAAGGTTAGGATGGCTGAAAGCGTTAGCAACCTCCTCCTTTGTAATTTTAGGCAGCTGCTTATGTTTCAATACTTCGGTATTGAAATAGACGATTGCTCTGTCGGCAGCCTGCATTGTATGTTTGTAGTGTGGCAGAAATTCTTTGTTTAAACTACTAAATGTGTGCAGCTCCATACAAGCCACAAGCTTTCTCTCTTTAAACTGTGCCTTTACCGCCTGAGTAGTGGCTTTCAGCTTTGAGGGAGAGTGTGCAAAATCGAGGTAGATATTACAATTTTTATTTGATTTCAGCAGTTGTAATCTTTTAGCTGCCCCTTTGAACGATTGCATTGCGGTTAAGAAGTTATCATCGCTAATTCCTATCTCATTGCAAACCAATCGAGCACCATTTAGGTTTTGCAGGTTGTGTCCACCAAAAATATTCAGGATATATTTTTTATCCCCAAAGGAGACTAAGGTCTTGTCTCCATCAACAGAATAATCAAGAACTGAGTATGGTATCGTTTTGACTCTTTTCCTCTGTATTTCATCAATTTTCACCAACTCAGGATCTCCGTCATAAAACACTAATGTACCGTCATCTTCAATTGTAGAGGCAAACAGATCAAACTGCTCAAGGTAATTTTCCCATGTAGGGAAAACATTGATGTGATCCCAGGCGATACCTGACAGTAGAGCAATGTGAGGTTTGTACCAAAGAAACTTGGGAGTTAAATCAATAGGAGACGACAGGTACTCATCACCCTCAAAAACGGCAATCTCTGTGTCATGATTAAGGTTAACCATTGTGTCGAAACCTTCAAGCTGAGCACCCACCATGTAATCGAACCTGATACCTACGGTTTTAAGAGTGTGCATAACCATTGATGTAATTGTAGTTTTTCCGTGGCTTCCACCAATCACTACACGTTTTTTATTTTTGGTTTGCTCGTAAAGATATTCGGGGTATGAGTATACTTTGAGTCCGGCAGAAAGTGCTTTTTGAAGTTCGGGATTATCCTTTCGTGCATGCATTCCAAGTATTATAGCATCAATACCGGAAGTAATTATATCAGGATTCCACCCTTGTTTTTCAGGCAGAAGGCCATGTTTTTGTAAACGTGAGCGTGACGGCTCAAAAATCTCATCATCCGAACCGGTTACTTTGTATCCCTTTTTATGTAGTGCAATTGCCAGATTGTGCATGGCACTTCCTCCTATGGCTATAAAATGAACTCTCATGATATGTGTGTTATAAACAAATTCACTAAATTTAATTATTCAAAGATAGAAGAGTTTATGATTGGGAATTGCTAAATATAGTATTTTCCTTCAAAATTTTATTAATCCTCAAAATCAATGAGCTGAAACACCGTGGTCTTAACAGGGGATCTGACAAAGGGTGTGGCGATAAATTTGATGACAAAATCAGGTTGAGAATGTCGGTCTCATTATCATGATAGTCTTGAAAGTCTTTTCTAGATTTAAAAAAATGAAGGGCTTTCTTGTTGATACTAATTAGTGTCTGTCTATAAAGTGTAATACTCTGTAAATTTAGTAGTTGAAAAGGTTGTACGCAAAAATACTTTTAAGTATTTTTAAAGAAAAAAGCATGGAGTTATTTTCTGATCTGACAATAAAGTTTGAGCAACCCAATTGGGCGAAAAATCCGGAATTGGGT